>JAAYBP010000511.1 GCA_012730075.1 Acidimicrobiales bacterium
ATTCCTAACTGCTGCCTCCCGTAGGAGTCTGGGCCGTGTCTCAGTCCCAGTGTGGCTGATCGTCCTCTCAGACCAGCTACCCGTCGTAGCCTTGGTGAGCCGTTACCTCACCAACTAGCTGATAGGCCGCGAGGCCCTCCCGGAGCACAATGCATTTGCTCATCGGATCATGCGGTCCGATGAGGATATCCGGTATTAGCCCTCCTTTCGAAGGGTTATCCCGGTCTCCGGGGCAGGTTCCTCACGTGTTACTCACCCGTTCGCCACTAGGTCTTCCCCGGTGTTGCCACCGGATGGACCTCGTTCGACTTGCATGTTTTAGGCACGCCGCCAGCGTTCGTCCTGAGCCAGGATCAAACTCTCCGTCAAGATCTCGGCCTCGCCACCGGAGCGGCTCGACCTTCGATCGGTAATGCAGAGAGCCGGAGGAGGCCTGACGCCTCCGTTCCGACTGGCATCAAGACAGACGTGGGTATTCGTCCGTTGTTTGATGCGTGAATTGACAGTCCTGCTGCGCCGGCGACCGAAGTCCCCGAGGCGGCAGGCCCGCACTCGTACGTCCTCTGTTCTGTTTTCAAGGAGCACCCGACTCCCGCAGGCGGGAGCTGCTCCGGCAGGCGCCACGGGGGCGGTGGTGCCGGTTGATCCTCCCCCGGAGGGAACGGCGAGCCGTCTCTCGGGGGACTGACCACGCTACCGCCGTAGAGCCGGAGCGTCAACTCCGTCTCGCCGTCGGGGCGGGCCGAGGAGAGAACCTACGCAGGTCGCGACGGTCGCGCCAAATCGCCGACGTACGGCCATGACCGGGGGCGGGTCAGTCCCCCGCGACCGCCATCGCGTACGACCGCTTGCCCTTGCGCAGCAGCACGAAGCGACCGTGCAGCCAGTCGTCGTCGCGCAGGGCCCGGTCGTTCTCCTGGCGGATGCCGTTGAGGTACACGCCGCCCTGGTCGAGGGCGCGGCGGGCCTCGCTGGCGGACCGTACGAGCCCGGCCTCGCCGAGGAGGCCGGCGACGGTCGGGGCCGACGCGACGGTGGTGGCGACGGCGGGGACCTCGGCCGCCACGACCTCGAGGATCTCGGGCGCGGCGTGCACCGGATCGCCGCCGAAGAGCACGGCGGACGCGCCCTCGGCCGCGGCGGACGCGTCGGCCCCGTGGACCAGGGCGGTGACCTCGCGGGCCAGGGCGCGGTGCGCCGGGCGGGCGCCCGGGTCGGCCTCGTGGGCCGCCAGCAGTTCGGCCACCTCCTCGAGCGCCAGCAGCGTGAACCAGCGCAGGTGCACGTCGAGGGCGGCGTCGGGCACCTGCATGAAGTGCTGGTACAGCTGGTACGGGCTGGTGCGCTCGGCCGACAGCCACGCCCGGCTGCCGGTGGACTTGCCCAGCTTGGTGCCGTCGGGCGCGGTGAGCAGCGGCCAGCACAGTGCGTGGACCGTGTCGCCGCGGACGCGCCGCACCAGGTCGACGCCCGACACGATGTTTCCCCACTGGTCCGAGCCGCCGACCTGGAGCTCGCAGTCGAGGTGGTCGTGGAGCCACAGGTAGTCGCGCGCCTGGAGGAGCATGTAGGTGAACTCGGTGAAGGAGATCCCCTGCTCGCTCTCGAGCCGGCCCCGCACCGCATCCCTCGCCACCATCTGATTGACCGTGACGTGCTTGCCGACGTCGCGGAGGAAGTCGATGAGGGTCAGGTCGACCGTCCAGTCGCGGTTGTCGACGAAGCGGGCACCCCTCGAGCCGTCGGGATCGACGATGCGCGCGATCTGGGCCGAGATCGCCGCGGTGTTGGCGGACAGGGTCTCCTGGTCGAGCAGGTTGCGCTCGTCGGAGCGGCCCGACGGATCGCCGATCATCCCGGTCGCGCCCCCGGCCAGGCCGATCACCGGGTGACCCGCGTCGGCCAGGCGCCTCAGCACCAGCAGGCCGACCAGGTTCCCGATGTGGAGGCTGTCCGCGGTCGGATCGAGGCCGAGGTAGGTGACGACCGGTCCCTCGGCCAGCCGGGCGGCCAGCGCGTCGCGGTCGGTCGTCAGCTGGACGAGGCCGCGCGCCTCGAGCTGGGAGAGGACGTCGACGGAGGACACGCCCCGCAGTCTGGCCCGCGGGAGGGCGCGGCCGGGACCCGCCGGGCCGCTCCGGTTCCCGCGCGCGGGTGCCGGGATGTGATCCTGGCGGGGTGACCGCATCGTCTCCGACTACCGAGCCCGAGGCCAGCAGCCCCGAAGGGCCGGCCGAGGAGCGACCGCGGTCGCGTGCCCTCGTCATCCTGGGCGTGTCCGTGTTCGTGGTGATGATCGGTTTCTGGGGGTGGGCGTTCGGCGAGTCGATCGCCCGCCGGAACCAACCGGCCACCGAGCGCAACGCCGACTACCTCGACGACCGTGACTGGGTCGAGGCGGCGGAGGCCACGTGCGCGGCGACGATGGAGGGCATCGACGGGCGTACCGTCCTCGCCGCCCGGCAGACCGCGACCGAGCGGGCCGACACGATCGACCTGAGCACCGACGAGCTCGAGGTGATGCTGGCCTCCCTCGCCGATCCGGGGCCCGACAGCGCCGACGACCTCGAGGTCGTCAGCGAGTGGCTCGCCGACTGGGATCAGCTGGTGTCCGACCGGCGCACCTACGCGGACGCGCTGCGGGACGACGCCGACGCCCGCTTCTACACGATCGAGAAGTTCAACGATCCGCTCGACCGGGTGGTCGCGACGTTCGCCGACGTCAACGAGATGCCGTCGTGCGGCCCCGCCGGCGACGTCGGCTGACCCCGCGGTCGAGCGGCACCCCCGCGCCGTCCGCCCGGCCGCCTCGTCATCGTGGCCGCGACAGCGCCGCGGCCACGGCGAGGCCGATGCGAACCAGCCGCAGGGTGCTCTCGTCGCATCCGAGGGCGGCCGCGCCCTCGATGTCGTCGACCCACCGCGCCCCGGTCGATTCCTCGTTGATCGCCGCCTCTGCACCGGGCGGCGCGAGGATGACGAAGCGCAGGTCGTGGTGGACGTGGAACGAGCCGTCCGGGTAGCGCACGTCGTGCACGTCGAGGTCGACCGCGGGCAGGACGGGCCGCAGCCCCGGCAGCCCCGTCTCCTCCTCGGCCTCGCGGACCGCCGCCGCGAGCAGGTTGCCGTCGCCGTCGACGTGGCCGCCGGGCTGGAACCAACGGCCGAGCTTGCGGTGCCGGAGCAGGAGCGCGCCGCGCGCCGGATCGACGACCACCGCCGAGGCGGTCAGGTGGTCGGGCAGGCTCGCTCGGTCGAGCGGGTCGTCCGGCGCGGCACACAGGGCGAGCACCCGCCGGCGCACCGCCTCCCGCCCGTCGACCAGCGCCGCGGCCCGCACGAGGGCGGCGGCACGGTCGCGGTCACCCGGGGCCGACGTCCGGCGGGGGTCGTCGTCGGCCACGACCTCCCACGCCGTCACCGGGGCCGGGCCGACACGTTGGGATCGCCGGGCAGGTACCAGCGCCAGGGCCGGTCGGCGGCGGCGGAGATGCCGATGCGGGGACTGGTGGCCGGAGCCACCGGCGGCGTCCATCCGTCGGTCGTCACCGTCACGCCCCGGTCGGCGGCGACGAGGTCGGCGCCGTCGTGACGGCGGTCGATTCCCATCGCCTGGCAGAGCTTGGCCGGGCCCGACGCCAGGTCGCGGTCGCGGCGGGCCACCGGCCGGGCGCGACGCATGACCTCGATGCCGTGCTCCGGCGCGGCGGCGCGGAGGAGTACGGCCCCCGCGACGCCGTCGACGCCGCACACGACGTTCGCGCACCAGTGCATGCCGTAGGAGAGGTAGACGTACAGGTGGCCTGGAGGCCCGAACATCACGGCCGTGCGCGGCGTCGGGCCGCGGTAGGCGTGGCTGGCCGGGTCGTCGGTGCCTCGGTAGGCCTCGACCTCGACGACGCGGGCCCGGCGTCCGTCGTGCTCGACGAGCGCGCCGATCAGCTCGGGCGCGACCTCGAGTGGGTCGCGCCGGTAGAACGAACGCGGCAGGCGCCGGCGGCGGGCCACGTCAGCCGGTCACCGGTAGTCGGCCGAGGCGACCCACGCATCGGCGTCGACGATCGCACCGCCGCGCTCCCCGGCCGGGATCATCACCGCCCGCCCGGGCGCGGCCGTGACCGACGTGCCGCCGGTGGTCACCGTCACCGGGTGCCCGAGGGCGAGCACCAGCGCCGGGCCCTCACCGTCGGGCAGCGCGCACGGACCGCTAGCGGGCGGGACGGCGTGGTGGAGCCGGATGGCCACCCCGGGGGGCGCGTAGCGGGTGAGGCCGGGGCCGTCGGGCTCGCCG
>JAAYBP010000093.1 GCA_012730075.1 Acidimicrobiales bacterium
CTGGTTCGCTCGCTGCGCTCGCTCACGCGTGTACCTCTGAGCCACCCACGGAGCAGGCCGCGGTCGCCGGATGCGGGATGACCATCCGGAGCATCGTCGGCGCCAACCGCCGGGGCGTCGATGCTCATTCCTCGTCGAGGGACTACTCAGTGGAGACGCCGCGGTGACCTGCCTCGATGCGGTCGGACTGAGCAGTGGACCGGCATCGGTTGAGTAGCCCGCCCCGGGCCGTACCCGGTACCCGGGGCCTACCCTTCATCCCGGTGAGCGCGTTCATCGGCCGCCGGGAGGAGCTCGACCTCGCCCACCTCGGCCTCCGGGAGGCCGATGGCCTGCTCGTCACCGGGGAGGCAGGCGTCGGGAAGTCCCTGCTGCTCGCCGAGATCGAGCATCGCCTGGCGGCGTCGGATCGACGGACCGTCCGGCTGCCGACGTCGGCCGCGACCGCGGGGATCTCGCTCTGGCCGTTCCAGCGGCTCCTGCCCCAGGCGCCGCCGTCCGACCTGCTGGACCTGGCCCGCCACGTCCACCACCACCTCGTGGACCTGGGGCGGTCCGAGCGGATCACCCTCGTCGTCGACGACGTCAACCACCTCGACGAGCCGTCGATCGGGATGCTCGACCACCTGCTGCAGGGCGGCCACGTCCGGCTGGCCGCCACGATCCGGGCCGGCGAGCCGAACGTCGACGCCCTCGACGAGCTGTGGTCCCGCTTCGACGTTCGGGAGGTCGTCCTCGAGGGCCTGCCGGTCGACGACTGCGCCGTGATCGTCGAGCGGCTGCTCGGCGGTCCGGTTTCGCCCGCATCGATCGGTCACCTCACCGACGCCGCCCAGGGCAACCCCCTCCTGCTTCGCGAGCTTGTCCTCGACGCGGTCGAGAACGGGACGCTCCAGCAGTTCGACGACGGATGGCAGCTCCTCCGCCAGCAGGAGGTGGCGACGCAGGCGATCGGCGACCGGACGCGGCTGTGCGTGCAACGGCGTGTCGCCCGCCTCGGGCCGGACGAGCAGGACCTGGTGACCCTGCTCGCCGTCGCCGGCGACATCCAACCCGAGATCGTCCCCGCCCACCTGACGGCCGCGCTCGAGAGCCTGGAGGCCCGGCGGATCGCCAGCGTGCGCGCCGACCGCCCCGGTGAGTGGTCGGCCCGGCTCGATCACCCGCTCCTGGCGGAGGTCGTCCTGCGCGACATGACCGGCAGCACCCGTCGCGACGCCCTGCGGCGACTCGTCGCCTACACCCGGCAGACCGTGCTCGGGTCGCCCGGGGCGGCGACGAGGCTGGCGCTGTGGGCCGAAGCGAGCGGCGATCCGCTGACCGCCGCGGAGTGGCTGCGTGCGACCAACGAAGCCGTCACCGCCTTCGACCACGACGCCGCGTCGCGCTGGGCACACCGCGCCGCCGCGATCGAGCCCGACAGCCACGCGGCCCACCTGGCGCTGGGGGCCATCCTCCGCCACCAGGGCCGCCTCGCCGAGGCGGCCCGGGAGTTCGAGGCGGCCGAGTCCTGTGCCGTGAGCGACGACGAGGTCGCGACCGCCGCGATCGAACACGGCACGCTCGTGGCGCTCCAGCTCGGACGCCCCGGGGACGCCGTGGCCGCCCTGCACGAGGCGGAGGCGCGCGTCGTCGGGCGGGATCACGCCCGGTCGCTCCGATCCGAGGCCGCGGTGCTGGGGACGTTGCTGGGAACGTTCGACGAGGTCCTGTTCGCACCGGCCGACGAGGCCGACCACGACGTGAGCGACGGCCCGATCCGCTGGCAGCTCGGCCTCAACGAGCTCTACTCCCGCACGATGGTCGGCCGCCTGCGCTCGATCGAGGACCTGACCGCGTCCACGCTCAACCACTTCGCGTCGGTCGAGGCGCGACGTCCGCACGAGCTCGACTACGTCCTCGGCCTCCAGGGTGTGGCCCGCCTCCTACGGGGGGAGGTGGACCTCGGCATCGAGGAGCTGGGTCCCATGGTGGAGGTCCGCCGCGATCACGGGGCGTACCGCGGGATCGGCGCCATGGTCCTGGCCGTGCTGTACGGCACCGCCTGCGACCCGCGCGCGCGTCCGACGTCGATCGACGCGATCGAGCAGCACGAGTGGATCGACCCGCTCGGGACGTCCCCGATCGCCCTGGCCATCGCATCCATGGTCGCCGGAGCCACCGGCGACATCGCGGAGGCCCGTGCCCTGGCGGAGCGGGGCGAAGTCGGCTCGGAGCCCTGGTGCTCGATCTGGATCGGGCGGGCCCGGGCCCAGGTCGATCACCTCCAGGGCGACGACGCCGCCGCCCGAGCGGCCTGCGCCACCGCCGCGGAACGGGCCCTCGACACGTCGCACTCGAGCTACGCGGCCGTGACCGCCCACGACCTCGTGCGGTACGGGGATTCCGCCCGGGCCACCGAACTGCTCGACGAGGTCCTCCCCGTCGTCGAGGGCTGCGCCCACGTCGCCCTGCTCCACCGGCACGCTCGGGCCGTGACGCGCGGCGATCGGGACACGCTGCGCGGCTGCGCCGACGAGTTCGCCGCCCAGGGGGCCCCGTGGCTGAGCGCATCGTGCCACCACCAGCTCGCGGAGCTGGCGCTGTCGCACGACGACCAGGTGGGCGCCCGGCGCGCCGTCGCGGCGGGCGACCTCGCCTTCGACCGGCTTCACCCGTTCCGGCCGCCGCCGTCGCCGGTCGTCGCCGACGCCCTGACCCTCCGCGAGCGGGAGGTGGTCGCCCTGGCCGCCGACGGGCTGACGTCCGGCGCCATCGCGGCGCGACTGGGGCGGTCGGTGCGCACCGTCGACAACCACCTGCACCGCGTCTACGGGAAGCTCGAACTCGACGGTCGGGAAGATCTGCGGACCGGGCTCGATCGCGGCTCACCGGGCCCGCCCCCTCCGCGCGGCCGGTAGGTTGGCCCAGGTGGGGAGGCTCGTCGGACGCGACCGGGAACTGACCGATCTGTTGCGCGACCTGCTGCGCGACCGCACGGTGGTGCTCACCGGCGAGGCCGGGGCGGGCAAGACGATGCTGTTGCGCGAGGCGGCGCGCCGCTGCCGGCGCCGGGGGTGGGATCTGGTCGAGATCAACCCGTCGTCGGCGACGCGGCACCTCCCCCTGTGGCCGCTCCACCCGCTGATGCCCCCCGGTGGGGGCACCGACCGCGACCAGCTCGCCGACGTGGTGCGGGATTCGCTCACCCGCGGCGGCGACCGCTCCACCCTGCTGCTCATCGACGACGCGCATCACCTCGACGCCGACTCGATCGAGCTCCTGCACGGTCTGAGCCCCGAGGCGACCTGGGCCACGGTGGCCACCGTGCGGGACGGTGCGCCGCGGGACGAGACCCTGGCGGCGCTGTGGTCGGCGGACGACGCGACCGAACTGCCGCTCGCCCCCTTCGACGCCGACGGAACCGGCGCGCTCGCCACCGCCGTGCTCGGTGCCCGCGTCTCGCCGACGCTCCTCGATTGGCTCGTCGACACCTCGAGGGGGAACGCGCTGTTGATCCGCGAACTGCTCCTCGACGCGCGGGACCAGGGAACGATCGTGGTCGACGACGACGGGTGGAAGCTGGCCGACGTCTCGAGGCCGGCCCTTCTCGGCAGCCGGACGTCGCGCTGCATCCAGCGCCGGATCGGCCGCCTCGACGACGACGCCCACCGTCTGCTGGACCTGGTCGCCCTGTCCGGTTCGATCCGGGTGGACCAGGTCCCCACCGAGCTACTCCCCTCGATGTCGGCCCTGGAGGAACGGCGTCTGCTGGTCCGGCGCCGTGAGGCCGCCGGTGAAGTCCGGCTGACCGTCGACCATCCGCTGGTCGCCGAAACGGTGATCGACGCGATGGACGACGCCCGCCAATGGTCCGCGACCTGGACCCTCGTCGAGCTCCTAGGAGCCTCGACGATGCGTCCCGGCGACGCCAGCCGGGTCGCGTCGTGGGCGACGATCGTCGGGCATCCCCTCGACGCCGAACGCTGGGTCACCGCCGCGCGGGAGGCCATCGCCGGCTTCGACATCGATCACGCGCTGGAGTGGGCCCGGGCCGCGGCCGCATGCGATCCCGAGCACCACGGAGCGCACCGTGCCCTCGGCGAGGCGTTGCGCATGCAGGGCGACCTCCCCGAAGCCGCGGCGGCGCTCGCCAACGCGGCTGCGACGGCCGTCGACGAGGACGACATCGTCGCCACCGCGCTCGACCGTGCCGCCCTGGTCGGGTTCCAGCGGGGCGATCCGGCCGAGGCGATGGCGATCCTGCTCACGGCCGTCGATCGGGTCCGCGATCCCCTCCGGGCCATGTCGCTCCGGTCGGAGGCGGCGGTGTTCGGCACGCTGCTCGGGCGCTTCGACGACGTGATGCTGGTCGCTGCGGCCGACCCGGAGCTACGTCGGTCGGCCGACCCGGCGACGCGTTGGACCCTCGGCCTCAACGAGGTATACGCCCTCTCCATGCTGGGACGGGTCGAGGCGGTCGCCGACCTGTCGAGCCGGTTGATGGCCGACGACCCGTCGCACGAAGGCGAACGGCCGCACGAGGTGGACCTGCTGCTGGGGGTGCGGGGCGCGGCGCGCCTCCAGCGGGGCGAACTGGCGGAGGGGGTCGCCGAGCTCGACGCGGCCCTCGACCGTCGCCGCACGCACGAGCAGTTCCGCGGCGTGGCGACGGCGGTGCTCGCCCTGCTGCTCGACCTGCTCGACGATCCCCGCGCGGCCGAGGCGGCGGCCGAGTCCGTCGCGCAGCATGCCTGGATGGATCCGTTCGGGTCGACGCCGATCGCGGCGGCCGTCGCCGCCATCACCGCCTCCAGGGACGGCCGGTCGGACGAGGCGGCCGAGCACCTCTCGACGTTCGACGATGTGGACGCCGCCGGGCCGTGGACGGCGATCTGGGTCGGTCGGGCCCGCGCCCGGATGGCGTTCGACGCCGGCGCCGCGGAGGCGGCCTCGACCGCCTGCCTCCGAGCCGGCGAGGTGGCTCTCGACTCGGGTCACCGTGGCTACGCCGCCATCACCCTCCACGACGCGGTGCACTACGGCGGCGCGCCGCTGGTCGTCGAACCGCTTCGAGCGGCCGTCGGCGGAACGTCCGGGGCCACCCTCCTCGAGCTGATGGTCGAGCACGCCGAGGCCGTCGCCGGGGCCGACGCGGCGCGCGTCGCGGACTGCGCGCTCGCGTTCGCGGCCACGGGTGCCCGCGGGCTGGCCGCCGAGGCCCACTCTCAACGAGCGCGGATCCTCGCCGCCGGGGGCGACCTGATCGAGGCGCGACGGGCCGACTTCACCGGCCGGGCCGCGTCGCCCCGCGGCGCCGACCCGGCGTTCCCGACCCCGCTCGTCGACACCGTCTCGGATCGTGAGCTGGAGGTGGCGGTGCTGGCTGCCGACGGCCGCACCTCCGCCGAGATCGCGGCGGAGGTCTTCCTTTCGAAGCGCACCGTCGACAACCACCTCCACGCGGTGTACGGCAAGCTGGACGTGCGCGGACGCGACGAGCTCGCCCGCCTGCTCACCTGACCGACGCCGACCGGGTGCTGGTGGGGTGTCTCCGTCGTCGTCGCGCCGCGCCGCGGTGCCCCAGGTCGGCGGGGCTGCTGAGTAGGCGTCCGACGTCGGTGAGTAGCGGCGATCGTTGCCGCCTGCGCCCCCAGAACCGACCATCCCCCCGGACGATGTCAGACCACCCGCGACCAAGCCGAGGCCCAGTGATGCGAACGACCCGAGCAGCGATACGGAGCACCGCGGCGGTGGCGATCGCGCTGACCATGGTGTTGGGCGTGGCGTGCGGTGGGGACGACTCCGACGACGACCGATCCACCGGCCTCGACGCCGACGAGCAGGGCCTAGGCGCCGACTCCGACGACGAGAGCGACGATCCGGTCGGCGGACCGGGTTCCGGCACCGGCATCAGCTCGCTGGTCGTAAACGGGGAGGATCTCGACGTGAGCGATCCCGTGTGCCGCTTCGCGCCAGATCCCGAGCTGACCGATGGGATCGAGGCCCTGGCCCTGCTCGTCGGCACGAACGCCGAGGGTCACGAATTCGAGCTCGAGGCCGCCCGGAGCGAGGAGTCCGCCGGCTTCGCGGGCGACCACCTCACCCTCGTCGTCGACGATGGCGCGCCGCTCACGACCACCTACCAGCAGACGGCGATGCCCCTCGGTTCGATCGAGTTCGACCCCGCGGCGGTCTCCGGCTCGGCGATCACGGTCACCTCCCCGACCAGCGACACCGACATCGCCGTGACCTTCGAGGTCGCCTGCTGACCACCCCCGGGATCGGCACCAAGCCGCGTTCCAGCGGGCCGGGGGCCAGGTGGCTAGGTGTCTCGCAACCCGACGCCGGTTCCCTGCCGCGCGCCACGAGACTCCCCACTACCGCCGGGTTCGGGCACGCCCGACCCGACGAACGCGGCACGCACCTCTGCAAGGGCGCCGTCGAGGTCGGCACCGGCGTGGCGGGCGGTGCGGACGTACACCGCCGCCGCCTCGACCAGGCGCCGCCGGCGGGCCGACTCGTCGAGGCGGGGCGCGCTCTCGGCGACGACGGTGCCGTGCCGCCCCTTGGTCTCGATGAGCCCGTCCTGCTCCAGTTCGCGGTAGGCGCGGGCGATCGTGCTGGCCGACACGCCGAGGTCGCCGGCGAGCTGACGGATCGGCGGTAGGCGGTGGCCGGGCGCGAGGACCCGGGCCTCGACCATCTCGGTGATCTGGGTGCGCACCTGGTCGTAGGGCGGCACCGTCGAGCGGGGGTCGAGCTCGATCATCGTTCGGTCGTGGTCGTCGGGCCGACGGGGACCGTCGTGCCGCCGGGTTCGGTGGTGCCCGGTTCGACCTCGTCCGCCTGCTGAGTGACGGGGACCGCGGGCTGGCTCTCCGACACCGAGTTGCTCCGGGCGAGGACGATCGCGACGGTGGCGGCCACGCCGACCACCGCCAGGAGCGACACCGCGACGAGGAGGATCCGGTACGCCGCGCCCTTCGGGCGGACGCAGCGGTACCAGAGGAAGAGGCCCAGGCCGACCCCGATCAGGGCCGGCACCGGGTGGTCGACGAGGTGGGCCGCCCCGCCGCCCGCGGTCATGACGAGGAAGGCGATGGCGACCCCTGCCACGGCGCGCACCGACGAGGCGCGCACGGCGTCGTCGGCGGCGACGAGATCGGGCTCGCTCGCGGTCTGGGCTCGGTCGACGATGCGGCGCTGGGCCCACTCCGCGCCGACCCCGACGAGCAGGGCGGCGACGGCGTAGAGGACGGGCTCGACCCGAGAGGCACCGGGGTCGGTGTTGACCAGGGCCGCCCCGCCCATGAGCAGCACCGCGGCTGCGGTGGCCGTCCGCTGCACGGGCAGCCACTCCGGGCCGAGGTACCGGTCGACGGTGCGGGCGACGAGGCTGGCCCGGGCGACCGCGCCCCGGGCCCGGGCGAGGCGCACCTCGGCGATCACGGTGCCGACCGCGTAGGCACCCATGATCGGGAACAGGTCGAGGCTGATCACCGGCTCGTCCCGCAGGACGAAGCCGAGGACGTTCACCGCCACCACCGCGAACAGGGCGCAGGCCCAGCGCAGCGAGGAGCGGCGGCTGAGGTAGCTCGACGCGAAGGCGACCGCGTCGGGGGTGGCCGGCGCGCCGTCGGCCTCCAGCAGGGCGGTGGCCTGGCGGGCCTTGGCGTTGGCGGTGATCGACATGTTGCGCTCCCCTTCGGACTTTGTACTGCTGTACTAGTACAACAGTGCAAACCGAAGGTCAAGCGGTAACACTTGGGGTCGGAGGAAAACCGTTACCCGGCGGCTCAGTTCAGGAAGCCCTCGCAGGCGCCGTAGGTGAGCGCGGTCACCAGGTAGCTCACGGCCTGGACGACCGCGGTCTGCGCGGCGCCGTCGAAGGCCCCCGGCCCGGCGTCGACGATCGCCGACAGGGTCGCGTGGTGGGCGAGCATCGTGTTCTGCGTCGCCGGGGGGAAGCGGTCGAGGTCGGCGAGAGCCCGGTCCAGCGCGGTGAAGAAGCCGACCGCGTCGGCGAACACCATCGTGGGAGCGGCCGTCCAGGCCGGCTCGAGGAACTCACCCGACGCGCTGCCGAAGACCAGGGAGCTGACGGTGAGGTGCGCCGCGTTGAGTTGGCCGCGCAGCTTGGTCCAGTCGACGACCGAGATGTCGTCGCCGGCCTGGTGGTAGCAGGGTCCGCTGCTGTCGGTGAAGAACACCGACGGCACCTGCCGGGACAGGAACCAGTAGTGGTCGCTGCGCTCGGCGCCGAAGGCGGAGCTGAGCCGGATCCCGTCGAGCACCGACCACTCGTACGCGGTGTCGACCGCGGCGGCGAGGTCCGGACCGCCGGTCTCGGCACCGAGGGCGAACGTGGTGGTGGCCAGGGACGGCAGGAGGCGGATGCCCTGGATGTCGAAGTTGATGTAGGCGACGATGTCGGCCAGCGGGACGATCGGGTTCTTGACGAAGTGCTCCGAGCCCCGCATGTAGTCCTCCTCGGCATCCCAGAGGGCGAAGATGATCGACCGGTGCGGCGGGGTCTGGGCGTAGCGCTCGGCGAGCCCCAGCACGATCCCGACGCTCGTCGCGTTGTCGGTCGCGGCGTTGCATATCTGGTCGGCGGGCGTGACCTGGCATCCGGCGAAGCCGTCGTAGTGCGCGCCGACGACCACGTACTCGTCGGGTCGGACGGTCCCCTCGATCTTCCCGAGGACGTTGACGCCGGGCACCGGCTCACCGAAGAGGGTGCCGACGAACGGCTGGGTGTACGCGGCGTCGCCCTCACCGGGGAGCGCGCCGGGAACGCCCGCCGCGACCAGCTCGTCGATGATGAACTCGCGCGCCGCGATCCCGCCCGGGGTGTCGTTCTCGCGCCCGTTCAGCTCGTCCGAGGCCAGGTACGTGAC
>JAAYBP010000094.1 GCA_012730075.1 Acidimicrobiales bacterium
TCCGACCTCTGCGTCAAGGCCTACAACGACTGGATGGTCGAGGAGTGGTGCGGGGACTCCGGCGGTCGCTTGATCCCCCTCACGATCACCCACCTGTGGGACGCCGACCTGGCCGCCGCCGAGGTGCGCCGCAACGCCGAGCGCGGCGTGCGGGCGGTGTGCTTCAGCGAGATCCCGCCGTACCTCGGGCTGCCGTCCATCCACACCGACCACTGGGAGCCGTTCTTCCGGGCCTGTGCCGAGACGGGGACCGTCATCAACATGCACATCGGCTCGAGCTCGAAGATGCCGTCGACCTCCGAGGACGCCCCCGCCGCGGTCGGCTCCACCCTGACCTTCGGCAACGCCATGAGCTCGATGACCGACTGGCTGTTCTCGGGTTGGCTGCCGAAGCTCCCCGACCTCAAGCTCGCCTACAGCGAGGGCCAGATCGGGTGGATCCCCTACATCCTCGAGCGGGCCGACAACGTCTGGGAGGAGAACCGGGCGTGGGGCGGCTTCGGTGACAAGGTGCCCGAGCCGCCGTCGACCTACTACTACCGCCAGATCTACGGCTGCTTCTTCGACGACGTGTACGGCCTCGAGAACATCGAGAAGTGCGGCGTCGACAACATCTGCTTCGAGACCGACTACCCGCACTCGGACTCGACCTGGCCCCACTCCAAGCAGACCGGCATGAAGCTGATGCGCGACCTGCCGCCGGACGTGGTCCGCAAGCTGGTGCGGGGCAACGCCATCGACATGCTCCAGCTCCCGTTCGAGCCCTGACCCCGCGCCGGTGGCCGCGGGTGGACCCGCGGTCTGGGAGACTCGCCGGACCATGACGGAGGCGACGGCCACGACGGTCGACCCCGACGCGCCCGCGCCGCCGGCGTCAGCGACGGAGTCGGACGCGGATCGACCCGGCGACGGGGGCGTCGACGCGCGGGGGTGGAGCTGGTGGCGCGTCGCCGGCCCCGGCGTGGTCGCGCTGGTCGGCCTGGCGCTCTGGCGGCTGACGGCGGCGAGCGCGTGGCTCGACGAGGCGTGCTCGGTGGCTGCGACCCAGCAGCTCGGTCAGGTGCTGCGCAACACGTCGGGCACGATGGCCACGTACTACGTCGTCCTGAACGGCTGGGTGCGGGTCGACGACTCGCTCTGGTGGCTCCGGTTCCTGTCGGTGATCTTCGCCGCGGCGGCGGTACTGCTCCTCGCCGTGGTCGCCCGGCGCCTGACCTCGGCACGCGTCGCGACGTGGGCGTGCCTGTTCCTCGGCGGTTCCTGGATGCTCGTCCGCTACGCCCAGGAGGCGCGGTCCTTCGCCCTGGTGGTGGTCGTGGTCACCGCGTCGTGGTGGGCGCTGGACCACATCGTCGACTCCCCGCGCCCGTGGGGGTGGGTCGCCGCCCACGTCGTGCTCTGCGCACTCGTGCCCCTGACCCACGGCCTGGCGCTGCTGGGCGTGGTGGTGCAGGCGGTCGCGCTCGTGCTGGCCGGTGTCGGTCTCAGGACGCTGGTCGCCGCCGCCCCGGGCCTCGCCGTCGCGGTCGCCACCGCCGGCGGCCTGTACCTGTACGGCGCGTCCGACGTGGGCACGTGGGCCGACCCCCTCACGCTCGGTCAGGTGGTCGACGTCGCGGAGCGGCTCATCGTCGGCTACCTGCCCGGACGCCTGCCGACGCCCGTGACGGCGGCCGCCACCGCCGGGGTGCTCGGTCTGACCCTGTTCGGCGCGGCGCTCGGCATCGCTCTGGCCCGTCGGGTGGAGCGCGGCCCGGCCCGGTTCCGGGCGCTCACACCGGTGGTGTGGGGGCTGGGCACGCCGACGGCGCTGATCCTCCTCAGCGTCGTCCGGCCGTCCATGCACCCCCGCTACGCGATCGCGTCGATCCCGGCCATCGCCCTGATGCAGGCGACCGCGGCGGTCGACCTCCAGGACCGCCTGGTCGCGGCGGTCCGCGGCTCGGGCGGCGTCGCCCGCCTGGTGCGTGCGATCCCGGTGGTGCCGCTGGCGATGGTCGCGGTGCTCGCGGTGGGGCAGGTGCAGCTCCACCGCGGTCACGACACCACCTGGGACGACCTGGTCTCGGCGGTCGCGGCCGAAGCGGAGCCCGGCGACGGCCTCTACGTGCCGTCGGTCCACCGCATGCCCATCGACGTGGCGTGGTCGTACCTCGACGATCCGCCGCCGGTCCTCTCGGTCGGTCACCTCCACCCGTTGGGCACGGTGCGGCGCTACGGCACCCGCACCGACGGCTTGGCGGTCACCGATCAGGCGCTGGCGGTCGATCGCCTCTGGGTCGTCCGCGCCGGCTCGGGCGACGAGTACGAGCGGTTCATGGCCCGGCCCCGCATCGCCGAGGCGTTCGAGGTCGGGTCGACCTGGTCGTTCGAGCGCGCCGAACTGGTGCTCCTCGTCCCGCGGGCAGGGGGCTAGGCCGCACGTGGAGTTCGGGATCTTCAACGGGATGTACGTCCCGGCGACGATGGTCGACGAGCACGGCGCCGCCGCCGAGCACGTCCGCCTCCGCCACGAGCTCGACTGGGTCCGCGCCGCCGACCGGGCCGGCTTCAAGTACCTCTGGGCCACCGAGCACCACTTCCTCGACGAGTACTCGCACCTGTCGGCCAACGAGGCGTTCCTCGGCTGGTGTGCGGCGGCGACCGGGCGCATCCACCTCGGTTCGGGGATCTTCAACATCACGCCGCCGGTGAACCATCCGTTCCGCACCGCCGAGAAGGTCGCCATGCTCGACCACCTGAGCGGTGGACGCTTCGAGCTCGGCATCGGCCGGGGCAGCTCCACGACCGAGCAGGCCGGCTTCGGCATCGACGACCCGGACCTGACCAAGGAGATGTTCGACGAGGTCCTGCCCGAGCTGGTGCGCATGTGGGCGCCGGGGGAGTACCCGGGCCACGACGGCCGCTTCTTCACCGTGCCGCCGCGCACGGTGCTGCCCAAGCCCCTCACCGATCCCCATCCGCCGCTGTGGGTCGCGGCGGGAAGCCCGTCGACCTTTGCCAAGGCGGCCCGCCTCGGCCTCGGCGTCCTCTGCTTCACCACCGGCACCGTCGACCAGCTCGCTCCGCTCATCGAGACGTACAAGTCCGAGATCCGGCACGCCGAGCCGGTCGGCGGTTGGGTGAACGACAACGTGATGGTCACCTCGTCGATGCTGTGCCTCGAGGACGGCGACCGGGCGCGCCGGATCATGCACGAGGCACGCGGGAACTACCACAAGAGCCTGCTCTTCCGGTACCTCGACACGTTCCCGAAGCCCGACGGCACCCCGACGTGGCCCGATCTGTGTGAGCCGTTGTCGCGGGAGGAGATCGACCTCGCGGTCGAGATGGGGGAGTGGGCGATCGGCGACCCCGACGAGTGCGCCCGGGTCGTGCAGCGGTGGGAGGACGCCGGCGCCGACCAGCTCACGTTCGGGATGCTCTCGCAGGAGACGCCGATCGAGGTCGTCATCGAGGCGACCGAGCTGTTCGGCCGCGAGGTCATTCCGCGGTTCGACACCGAACCCACCTGGCGCAGCGACCGCCAACGCCTAGCCCGCCCCACCGCCCCCGCGCCAAACTGACCCGACGACAAGAGGGGGAATCGATCGATGGCAGCAGGGGATTCGGCTCGACGCGAGGCGGAGCGGGCCCGCAAGGCGGCATCGCGGCTGGACGGTAAGGCCCGCCACGCGGCGTTCGCCGCCGAGAACTGGGAACGGGGGGCGTCGGGCGAGGAGATCACGGCGGCCGCTCTCGCCCCGCTCGAGGCGAGCGGTTGGAGGATCCTCCACGATCGTCGGGCGCCCGACGGCGGGAACGTCGACCACCTGGCGGTGGGTCCGCCCGGGGTCGCGGTGATCGACGCCAAGAACTGGAACGGTGCCGTGACCGTGACTCCCGACCGTCGGGTGGTGGTGACCAAACACGACAAGACCGCGGACGTGGATCGCTTGGCGGCTCTTGTCGAGGACGTTCGTTCATGGGCGAGGCGAGAGGGAATGAACATCTCGGTTCGGGGCTACCTGTCGCTCACTGGAGAGTCCGACCGGGCGCGCTCATCGTCGGATCTCGGTGACATCCGCATCGTCGGCGTCGAGCAGCTGGTCAAACGGCTCGACAGCCGACGCCGGGATCTCGACGACGAGGGGATCGCGGCGGTCGCCGAGAGCCTCGCCGCGGAGCTGCCGCCCATGGATGGCCCGGTGGCGGTGGCTCCGGCGGCCGGCGAGTCAACTCCGCTGCCGACGCCGTCGGCGATGTTCGAGAAGGCGCATCGCTTCTACTACTTCGTCCCTTGGCGGAAGGGTGGCCACGATCGGCTCTACCTCAACGACCGCAGTGGCGTGACGGTCGGGTGGACGGATGTGAACACCGGCGCGACCACGGTCGAATGCGGACCCGACGACGAACCGTTCGCCCGTGCCCTGCTCGCCGCGGCGGACAAGACCGGGATCAAGCTGGAGCCGGGGGAGGTGCCGCGGGTTCCGACCCGGCTGTTCGGCGGTCGCCTGCTCAGCCGGATCGCGGGGCTGCACACGTCGCTCCTCGTCGGGCAGGAGTGGAGGGGGCACGGCCACCATCGTCTCTACGGCACGCTGGTCGATCCGAAGGTCGACACCTTCACCCTGGGCTGGGTCGACCTGAAGAGCGGCGAGCTCCACCCCAGCTCCACCGCGCCGCTTCACCCGGACCGCCACGAACCGGCCCGCTACCTGGCCTACCTGCTGCACCACCGACCGAGCCGGGACCGCTGACCCGACGACAGGTGGAACCCGGTACCGGTTGGCGTCGACGACAGGTGGAACCCGGGTTCCGGTCGTCGTCGGGCGCGGATGACGGGGACAAAACGAGAACGCGTTACAGTTTCGGGCCGTGACCGAGGTGGAGCAGCACAACCTGATCGGTGGTGAGTGGGTCGCGGCGGCCGACGGATACGAGGTCGTCAACCCCGCCACCGAAGCGCCGGTGGGCTCGGCCCCGAACGCCACCCCCGACGACGCGGCGGCCGCGTGCGCGGCGGCGCGGGCCGCGCAGAAGGCGTGGGCGGCGGTGCCGATGGCGGAGCGCTGCGCACTCCTGGCGAAGGTCGCCGACGCCATCGACGCCCGGCGCGACGAGCTGGTCGAGGTCACCCAGGCCGAGACCGGCGCGACGATGCGCGTCACCAAGACGATGCAGGTGCCCCAGGCGTCGGCCCGGTTCCGGTACTACTCCCGGCCGGTCGACCCGCACGTCCCGCTGCCGCCGGCGGTGATGCCGTCGACCCCGCTCGCGCCGGGCGGCATCGTCGGTGGCGTCCAGCACCGGGCCCCGGTCGGCGTCGTCGCGTGCCTCGGCGCCTACAACTTCCCGATCACGAACCTCGCCGGCAAGATCGCCCCCGCCCTCGCCATGGGGAACGCGGTCGTGGTCAAGCCGCCGGTGCAGGATCCGCTCGGCACGCTGTTGATGGCCCGGGCGTTCGAGGAGGCGGGCATCCCGCCCGGGGTCGTCAACGTCGTCGCGTCCGATTCGGTCGACACCGCCGAGGCCATCACCACCTCGCCCGACGTCGACATGGTGTCCTTCACCGGTTCGACCGCGGTCGGTTGCCGCATCGCGGAGGTCGCCGGTCGCCAGATGAAGCGGCTGCTGCTGGAGCTGGGTGGCAAGGGCGCCGCGATCGTGTTCGACGACGCAGACGTGAAGACCGTCATCGGCAACGTGTCGAGCACGTGGACGTTCCACTCCGGCCAGATCTGCACCTCGCCCACCCGGCTGATCGTCCAGAAGGGCCTCTACGACGAGGTCGTCGCCAAGCTCGCGGGCATGGCCGGGCACCTCAAGGTCGGCGATCCGCGCGAGCGCGACACCGTGCTCGGCCCGGTGATCAGCGGCGCCCATCGCGAGCGGGTCGAGGGCTACGTCGCCTCCGCGCTCGACGAGGGCGCGACCGCGGTGGCGGGCGGCGACCGGCCCGACCTCGACGTCGGCTACTACGTGAAGCCGACGCTCCTCGCCGACGGCCACAACGACATGAAGGCGGCGCGGGAGGAGATCTTCGGCCCGGTGATCGTCGCCATGGCGTTCGAGGACGAGGACGAGGCGATCGCCATCGCCAACGACAGCCCCTACGGCCTCTACTCGTACGTGTTCACCGGCGACTCGGGGCGCGGCATGGCCGTGGCCGAGCGGCTGGAGTCCGGCACCGTCGGCATCAACACCCTCCAGCGCAACCACGAGGCGGCGTTCGGCGGGTTCAAGTACTCGGGCGTGGGTCGCGACGGCGGGGAGTGGGGCCTCCACGCCTACAGCGAACTGCAGAGCATCACCTGGAGCGGATGAACATGAAGGGCATCGTCTGGACCGGCGAGCTGGAGGTGCGCGATGACGTCGAGGTGCGTGACGTGCGCCCCGACGAGGTGCGCGTGCGCGTCCACCACGCCGGGCTGTGCCACAGCGACGTTTCGGTCGTGAACGGCACCATCCCCTTCCCGACCCCGGTCGTGCTCGGGCACGAGGGGGCCGGCGTCGTCGAGGCCGTCGGCGACGCGGTGAGCAAGGTGAAGGTCGGCGACCACGTCGTGCTCACGACGATGGGCTTCTGCGGGCAGTGCTCCGCCTGCGCCCGGGGCCTGCCGTCGCACTGCCGGGAGGGCTACGGGAAGCTGCGGGCCCCGTTCACCGTCGGCGGCGACAAGGCGTTCCAGTTCGCCAACGCCGGCGTGTTCGCCGAGGCGACGGTCGTCAAGGAGCACCAGGCCGTGCCGATCGATCCCGACGTGCCGCTGGCCTCGGCGTGCCTGATCGGGTGCGCGGTCGTCACCGGCACCGGCGCCGTGTTGAACCGGGCCCGGCCGACCCACGGCCAGTCGGCGGTCGTCATCGGGGTGGGCGGCATCGGCCTCAACGTGCTCCAGGGGCTCCGCCTCTCCGACGCCCTGCCGATCATCGCCGTCGACGCCAACCCGGCCAAGGAGGAAGCGGCCCGGGCGTTCGGTGCCACCCACTTCATCGCCGCCGGACCCGACGTCGACACCGTCGCCGCGGTGAAGGAGATCTGTCCGAACGGCGTCGACCACGCCTTCGAGTGCGTCGGGCACCCGGCCCTGATCCGCACGGCGATCGACACCCTCGACTGGGGCGGCCAGTGCGTGCTGCTCGGAGTGCCCAAGCTCGGCACCGAGGCGAGCTTCGTCGTGCAGTCGCTCTACAACGACAAGTCGATCATGGGCTGCCGCTACGGCACCGCCCGGCCGCACCACGACATCCCGCTCTTCGTCGAGCTGTACCGCTCGGGGCGGCTGATGCTCGACGAGCTGGTGAGCGCCACGTTCCCGCTGGCCGAGGTCGACTCCGCCCTTGCGGCCATGCACGACGGCAAGGTCAATCGGGCCGTCCTCGACCTGGTCTGACGTGACGGCCCTCGGCGCCGCCGGGCGCGACGTCCCCTCGCCGACGCTCCCCGCCCACGTCGAGGAGATCCGCGCCCGGGTTTCGAACTGGGGCCGGTGGGGCGACGACGACCAGCGCGGCTGCGCCAACCTCCTCGACGCCGCCGCCGCCCGCCGGGGGGCGGCGTGCGTGCGGGCGGGGGAGCGGGTGTCGCTCGCCCTCGACCTCGGCCCCGACGGCCCCCAGGTGGGCCAGCCCGCCCACCGCTCCAACGCCCGGTTGGAGGTGCAGACCGTCAACGAGCGCGACCAGTACGCGCCCGGCGTGTGGGGGGCCTCCGACGACGCGGTGCACCTGTCGACCTCGGCGGGCACGCACGTCGACACGCTCGCCCACGTGTCCTACGACGACCGGATCTGGAACGGCTTCCCGGCCGGCTCGGTCACCCGCGACCGTGGGGCGACGGTGTGCGGGGCCGAGACGCTGACCCCGATCGTCACCCGTGCGCTCCTGCTCGACCTGCCTCGGGTCCGGGGACTCGACCGCCTCGACGAGATCGACCCGGGCTTCGCCGTCACCGCCGACCACCTCGACGAGGCCCTCGACGCTGCCGACCTCACCCCCGAACCCGGCGACGTGGTGCTCCTGCGCACCGGCAGCGTCCAGCACCTGAAGCAGGGGCGGCGCGAGCTGTACACCCTCGGTGACCAGTACCGGTTCCCGGGGCCGTCGCTCGCCTCGGTCGAGTGGGTCCGCCGCCACGACCTGGCCGGGCTGTTCACCGACACCTATGCCTACGAGGCGTTCCCCCCGCCGTCGGCGGACTGGTCCGACACGCTGTGCGTCCACATGTTGCACCTGCGCGACATCGGCCTGCTCCAGGGCCAGAACTGGGACCTCGAGGCGCTGTCGGTCGCCTGCGCCGAGGCCGGACGGTGGGACGTGCTCCTCGTCGCCGCCCCCGAGCCGATCGTGGGCGCCACCAGCACCCCCGTCGCCCCCGTCGCGGTCCTCTAGCTCTCGCGGCGCCCGCCGCCCCCGGCCCCCAGCCACGGTCCGCCAGCCCCCAACCGCCGATGTTTCAACCCTGGTCCACGCATGCGGTGGATCAGGATTGAAGTTTGGGCGGGTCGGGGCGAGCCGCCGTCGGAGAATCGCCCCGCGTAACGGTTTTCCTCCGACCCCAGGTGTTACCGCGGAGGATCGGGGCGGGATCACCTAATCTGACGGGTCGTCAGATCTGGACGGAGGCCGAGGCGACGAAGTCGGCCGTCCACCACGCACGGAGGATCGATGCTCGAGGGACGCAACCTGTGGGAACTGGTCGAGGCCCGGGCGGCGGCGTCGCCCGACGTGGTGATGACCGTCGACGAGGCCGGGCGGAAGGTCACCTACGGGGAGTACCGGGACGCCGCCGAGCGGGCGGCCGCCGGCCTGGCCGGTCTGGGGATCGGCCCCGGCGACGTCGTCTCCTGGGTGCTGCCGACGTGGCACGAGTCGCTCGTGCTGATCGCCGCACTGTGCCGCCTCGGCGCGGTACAGAACCCGATCATCCCGATCTACCGCGACCGCGAGGTCGGCTTCGTCACCCGCCAGGCGGGCGCGAAGGCCCTGATCGTGCCGGGGGAGTGGCGGGGGTTCGACTACGTGGCCATGGCCGAGCGCATCGGCGCCGACGATCCGAACCCGCCGGAGGTCGTCATCGCCGAGCGGAGCCTCCCCGACGGCGACCCGTCGTCCCTGCCGGCGGCCCCGGAGCCGCCCGCCACCCGGGCCGACGAGCCGGTGACCTGGCTCTTCTACACCTCCGGCACCACCGCCGACCCGAAGGGCGCCCGCCACAGCGACGGGGACCTCATCGTCACCGCGCGGGGCATGTGCGACCGCATGCTGTGCCGCGAGGGCGACCGCAACCTGATGGCCTTCCCGGTCACCCACATCGCCGGGCCGATCTGGCTGGCGTCGAGCCTGATGTACGGGCTCAGCAACGTGATCACCGAGGCCTTCGACCCCAAGGCGACCCCCGAGCTGGCCAGCCGCGAGGACGTCACCCTCGCCGGGTCGGCCACGTTCTTCCACATGGCGTACCTGGCGGCGCAGCGGGCGGCCGGCGAGGAGCCGATCTTCCCCAGCCTGCGGGCCTGCCCGGGCGGCGGTGCGCCCAAGCCGCCGGCGCTGCACACCGAGATCCAGCAGGAGCTCGGCGGCCAGGGGATCCTGTCGGGTTGGGGCCTGACCGAGGCGCCGATCCTGACGATGGCCTCGGCCCTCGACCCCGACGACAAGCTCGCCACCACCGAGGGCCGGGCGATGCCGGGCGTTCTCCTGCGGGCCGTCGACCTCGACGGCAACGAGGTCGGCGCCGGCGAGGAGGGCGAGCTGCGGGCCAAGGCGCCCCAGATGATGCGCGGCTACCTCGATGGCTCGCTCGACGCCGACGCGTTCGACGCCGACGGCTGGTTCCGCACCGGCGACCTCGGCGTCATCGACGAGCACGGCTACGTGCGCATCACCGGGCGGGTGAAGGACGTGATCATCCGCAAGGGCGAGAACGTGTCGGCCGCCGAGGTCGAGAACCTGCTCTACGAGCACCCGAAGGTGGCCGACGTCGCCGTGATCGGCCTGCCCGACGCCGAGCGGGGCGAGATGGTGTGCGCGGTGGTCGCGACCGCCGAGGGGGCCGACGCCCTGGCCTTCGACGAGATGGTCGCGTTCCTGAAGGACGCCGGGCTGCGGAACCAGGCCCTGCCCGAGCGGCTGGAGGTCGTCGAGGCCATGCCCCGCAACGCCACCGGCAAGATCCCCAAGCACGAGCTGCGCAAGACCTACGCCGACTAGCTCGCCCGGGCCCGCAACCGTGAGCGGAACCAGGACACCCGTGTCCTCGTTCCGCTCACGGTTGCGGGCCGACCGCGACGAGCAGGACCAGGCCGCCGAGGATCACCACCGACGCCACCGCCCGGCGGCGGCCGAGGCCCTCGTCGAGCACCAGCCAGCCCACGAGCGCGCCGAGGACCACCGACGACTCGCGCAGCATCGTCACGTACCCCACCGGCGCTTGCCGTACGGCGACGAGAACCATGGTGTAGGCGGCCAGCGATCCCGCCCCGCCCAGCAGGTGGCGCCGCCAGCCGGCCCGCAACCGGTCGACTCGCAACCGCCGCGACCGACGGACGACGTTGGCGAGTCCGATCGTGACCGCGGCCCCCGCCCCCGAGGCCAACGCGTACGACACGCCCGACTCCGCCTCGCGGGCCCCGGCGGAGTCGAAGATCGTGTAGCTGGCGATGCACGCCGCGGTCAGCAGGGCGAAGCCGATGGCGGTGCGGTCCGACACCCGGCCGTCGCCCGCCACCGGTCCCGCCTTCCCGTCGGGCTCGCCATCCGGCCCCGGGTCGACGGCCGCCCGCACCAGGTCGTCGGCGCCCCGCGACGGACCCTCCGCGCCCAGCTCCGGGTCCTCGGAGCCCAGCGCGAGGTCGTCCGTGCCCAGCACCAGGTCGTCGGCGGTCGGGACCCCCGGGCCCCGCAGGGCGACGAGCCCGGTCCCGGCGATCGCCAGCGCGACCCACGCGGCCGGCGGTAGCTCGTCGCCCAGGATGACGGCGCCGGCGACCGCGGCCAGCACCGCACCGCCGCCCCGGGCGAGCGGGTACGAGAGCGAGAAGTCGCCGTGCTCGTACGCGGCGACCAGCGACTCGACGTAGGCGACGTGCACGATCGCCGAGCCCGCCACGTAGGGGAGCGCCGCCCAGCCGGGCAGTCCGACGACCGCCAGACCGACGGCCGCCACCACGCCGACCGCCATGAACTGCCCCCACGCGGCGACGGCGCGGTCGGCGCTGGTCTTGATCAGGACGTTCCA
>JAAYBP010000095.1 GCA_012730075.1 Acidimicrobiales bacterium
GTATCGATCCGCAGCCCGTCGCCGTCGGGCACCGCGGCGGCGACGGTGCCGTCGACGATCACCGCCTCGGGCCGGGGCGGCCCGGAGACGACGAGGTCGGCGGGGTCGAGGGTCCACGTCGCGGGGTGGGCGGTCAGGTGCGAGAGGCGGGCCGCGCCGCCCGTGATCCGCAGGGCCACGGCGGTGGGCGCCCCGCCGGGGGTCGCGGCGACGACGGCGACCGAGCCGACCGGTGTGGCGACCACGGTCGTGGCCACCGGGCCGGTCGCCAGGGGGCCGACGAGCTCGCGCAGCGCGCCCATCCGCGCCGCCAGTCCGCGCCAGTCGACCGCGACGTGCCGGGCGGTGTCGTCGAGCCTCGCCCAGGTGGCGCCGACGTCGCCCGCCGCCACGTCGGCGGCGAGCGACCGGACCGCCTCGACGGGGTCGGCGGGCGGGGCGTCGACCGCCGACCCGGAACCGGCGGCGAGGACGACCGGGGCGACGGTGAACGACGACGGCGAGCGCGGATCCCCGGAGAGGGCCACCACGAGCGCCCGGCCCGCCGGTCCGGGGTCGAGGCGCACCGCGGCCGGGCCGGAGACCCCGGCGGCGACCCCGCGCCAGGCGCGCCGGTCGAACACGGCGACGGTGACGGGCGAGTCGGTGCCACCGACGACGAGGTCGACCGCGGGGCCGGTGACGGTCTCCCCCGCGTCGAGGGCCACGACGCCGGTGGCCCGGACCACGCCCCACGGCCACCCGCCGGGGCCCGGGGACTCGCCGCCGGGCCGGACCAGATCGACGGCGGTGCGACCCCCGGCCGAGGCGATCTCCACGACGGCCCGGGTGGCGGTCCGGCTCCGGACGTCGGCCCCGGTGACGTCGACGCCGACGACGTCACGGGCGAAGCGCGAGGCGGTGGCGCCGGGTTCGAGGAAGGCAGGGTCGCCCCGCCGGGCGTGGGCCGTCGCCTCCACCAACGAGGCGTACGGCCACACCGCCGGGTACTCCCGCCCCGCGGGCTCCTCGGTGGCGGGCCGGCCGGGCCCGATCGTGGTCGGCGCCTCCGGAGCGGTGACCGAGGGCGACGGCGCGGTGGTCTCCGGCCGCGAGGTCGGGGGTCGCTGCGCCTCGTAGCGGTCGGGCAGGCCGTCCGGCCCGTCGGTGGTCGATGGCGCCGGGTCGGAGCCGGACCGGAGCCGCGGGATCGGCGGCGGTCCCGCGTCGCGTGGAGCGACGGCGTCCTCCCGCGGCGGGGCGAGCGCCGTGCCCAGCCGGACCCCGCCGGAGTAGACGCCGAGGACGGCGGCCAGCGCGAACACCACCAGCGCGAGGACCGGGGCCCGCCCCAGGGCGCGCCGCGCCACGGCCGACGGTGGGAGGGGTGATCGCGCCATGGGGAGGGGGTGACGCCCGCGAGCAGGGTGTCGTCACGGAAACGTCATGTCCCGTACCCAGCCCCCGCCGCCGTCAACCCCCGCCGCGGTCCACCCCCCGGCCGGGCTTCGTTCAGTCGGAACCGGGGCGGCGGTCGCGCTCGTGGTCGCCGTCGTCGGTCGCGCCGGGCGGGAGGGCGGCGGCGATCTCCTCGGCGGTGGGTTCGCGGGCCTCGCGGGCGACCGCGGGCAGGAGGTCGACGATCGCCGCCATGATCCGCTTGGTGTCGGCGTCGGGGCTCCGGTACTTGAGGTCGACCGGTGGGCCGATCCGCACCCGGACGGTCGGCGGGTGCCCGACGGCGGTCACGTCGGGCAGGCGCGACGACCGGGGCCACACCTGCTCGGTGCCCCACAGCCCGATCGGGATGACGGGCGCCCGCGAGAGCTTCGCCAGCTTGGCGGCGCCCCACCGGCCGCGCAGCTCGGGGTCGTAGAACGCCCGCCCGCGGGGGATCGTGCCCTGCGGCATCAGGGCCACCAGCTCGCCGGCCTCGAGGGCCTCGGCGGCGGCCTGGAGCGGCTCGTCGGACCCGCTCCCCCGCTCGACGCGGATGCCGCCCAGCGCGGACACGACCTGTCCGACCAGCGGCGCGTCGAACACCTCCTTCTTGCCGAGGAAGCGGACCGGCCGCCCGACCTGGGCGAGCGCGTACCCGATGGCGAGCGGGTCGAAGTAGCTGCGGTGGTTGCCGACGATGATCCCGGGTCCCTCGGCGGGGATGTTCCGCTCGCCGTCGACGTCGAAGCGCACGAACGGGAGGGTCTGCGGCACCGCGAGGCGCTGGAGGAGGCGCTGGGGCTCGATGCCGGCGAGCTTGGGCACGCCGCCGGGCACGTCGAGGTGCTGGATCGGCCAGCGCCGCAGCGTCGCCACCACCATCAGGCGCGGGTCCGGGTTGACGGCGACCGGATGGCCGACGGCGGACAGGAGCGGCACGTCGTAGACACTGTCGGAGTAGGCCCAGCTCGACCCGACGTCGACCGCGTGGTCGGCCGCCCAGTCGCGCACCGCGGCGAGCTTCCCCGGGCCCCAGACGAAGTGGCCGTCGACGGTGCCGTCGTAGGCGCCGTCGACCTCCCCGTAGCGGGTGGCGATCACGTCGTCGAGGCCGATCGCCTCGGCCAGCGGGGCCACCATGTCGTAGGGCGAGGTGGTGGCCATGACGACCGGCCGGCCCTCGTCGTGGTGCTGGTCGATCAGCAACCGGGCGTAGGGCAGCACCTGGTCGACGAGGCGCTGGGCGGCGAGCCGGCCCGCCTCCTGCACGGTGGCGCGGTCCCACCCCGAGGCCACCCGGGCGGCCTGGCGGGTCATCAGCATGGACGGCAGGGTCTCGCCGATCGTGTCGAACACCCGGTAGACGAGGCCCTCGCCGGGGATCGGCCGGTCGGGCAGGACGCCCACGGCGCGCAGGCACTCGGTGACGACCGGACCGCTCGCCCCCTTGAGCAGGGTGCGGTCGAGGTCGAAGAAGGCGGCGGCGCGGGCGGGGCTCACCGCCGGGATGGTACCGATCCCCGGGCGACCCGCCCGGCGGACGGGGCCCGGCGGCGGGCAGACTGGGGCGGTGGACCTGCGCCAGCTCGCCGCCCTGGCCGCCGTCGCCGACCACCGCTCGTTCTCGGCGGCGGCGCAGGCGCTCCACACCGTGCAGTCGAACGTGTCGACCCACGTCGCCAAGCTCGAACGCGAGCTGGGCGTCACCCTGGTCGACCGGGCGACCGGCGAGCTGACCGACGGCGGGCGGGCGGTCGTCGAGCGGGCTCGGCGGATCCAGGCCGAGCTGACCGCCATCCCGACCGACCTCGCCAACCTGGCGGGCACGGTCAGCGGCCCGGTCCGGCTCGGGATGATCGGCACCGTCGGCGCGTGGGTGCTGCCGCTCCTCATCCCGGCGATCGCACGGGACCACCCCGCGATCGACCTCGCCATCGTCGAGGCCACCACGACGTCGCTGACGCCACAGGTCGTGGCGCGGACGCTCGACGCCGCGGTCGTCAACCTGCCGGTGGTCGACCCGGACCTCGCGACCGAGCCGCTGTTCGAGGAGGACCGTGTCGTGCTCGCGCCGACCGGGCACCCGCTGGCGGGGCGGTCGCGCGACCACGTCCGCCTGCGCGACCTGGCGGCGCACCCCTTGTTGCTCGAACCGGCGGGCACCGCGTTCCGCGACGACCTCGACGCCGCCGCCGCCCGGGTGGGCGTGTCGCTCACGCCGCTCGCCGAGGTCGACGGCATGCGGGCGCTGTCGGCGCTGGCCCTCGAGGGGTTCGGGGCGGCGGTGCTGCCGGCCACCGCGGTACCGATCCCGCCGCCCGACGGCTGGCGGCGCCTGGAGATCCGGGGCCTGGCGCCCCGCACCGTCGGGCTGGCGACGAGCAGCCGGGGCCGCCTGACGGCCCCGGCCCGGGCGGTGATCGACGAGGTGCGCCGCCTGGTCGCCGCCGCCGGTCCGGGCCGACCGGGCGTCCGGGTGCACGACCGGGCGCCATCCGACGACGTCGGGCCACCACCGACGGTCGGGGGCGAGCCCGGTGCCCTCTAGATTGGGCGGGCCCCAGCCGTCGCACGGAACGGAAAGCCCCTTGGCCGACAGCGTGACCATCACCGACAACCGCACCGGGGAGTCGGTGGAGATCCCCATCGTCGCCGGCGGGATCAACTCGGCCGAGTGGAAGAAGCTGCTGGGCAACGTCTGGTTCCACGACCCCGCCTACCTCCAGACGGCGGCCACGTCGTCCGCCATCACCGAGATCGACGGCGAGGCGGGCATCCTGCGCTACCGCGGCTACCCGATCGAGGAGCTGGCCGAGAAGTCGTCCTACCTCGAGGTCGCGTACCTGTTGATCTTCGGGGAGCTGCCCACCGAGGAGCAGTTCAAGCCCTGGGTGCACGACATCACGTACCACACGTTCATCCACGAGAACGTGCGCAAGCGCTTCCTCGAGGGCTTCCACCACGACGCCCACCCGATGGGGATGCTCGTCTCCGCGATCGCCGCGCTGTCGACCTTCTATCCCGAGGCCAAGAACATCTCCGACGAGGACAACCGGTACCGCCAGATCGTCCGGCTGATCGCCAAGATGCCGACCCTGGCCGCCGCGTGCCACCGGTTCAGCGTCGGCCAGCCGTTCGTCTACCCGGACAACTCGCTCGGGTTCTGCGCCAACTTCCTGTCGATGATGTGGAAGATCGCCGAGCCCCGGTACGACGCGAACTACGCGCTCGCCCACGCGCTCGACACGCTGTTCATCCTCCACGCCGACCACGAGCTCAACTGCGGCACGGCGACGATGCGGATGATCGGCTCGTCCAACGCCGACCCGTACTCCGCCGCCGCCGGCGCGGCCGCCGCCCTCTACGGCCCCCGCCACGGGGGGGCCAACGAGGCGGTGATCCGGATGCTCACCGAGATCGGCACGATGGACGACGTACCCGCCTTCGTCGAGGACGTGAAGGCCGGCAAGACGCTGCTGCAGGGCTTCGGGCACCGCGTCTACAAGAACTACGACCCCCGCGCCCGCATCATCAAGCAGACCGCCGACGAGGTCTTCGCCGTAACCGGGAAGAACCCCCTGCTCGACATCGCCTTGAAGCTCGAGGAGACGGCGCTCAACGACGACTACTTCCGGAGCCGCAAGCTCTACCCGAACGTCGACTTCTACTCGGGCCTGATCTACCAGGCGATGGGCTTCCCGACCGAGATGTTCACCGTCCTGTTCGCCATCCCCCGCATGTCGGGCTGGCTCGCACACTGGAAGGAGCTGCTCGAGCAGGGCCAGAAGATCGCCCGGCCGCGGCAGATCTACACCGGGTCCGGCGAGCGCCCCTACGTCGCGATCGAGGACCGCTGACCGCACCGGTCGGATCCCCCTGGGCCTCCCCCGCCGGCTGGCCCCCCGGGCCGGCCGCGCTCGACGCCCCGTTGGGGCGCCGATCCGCCGCCCGGGCCATCGACGTGGCCCTGGCGGGCCTCATGTACTTCGTGGTCGACCGGCTGGTGCCCGAACCCCGGCTGATCGCCCGGCTGCTGCTCACCGCGGTCGCGGTCGTCGCCTACGAGGCCCTGTTCTGCCTCTACACCCGGGCCACCCCGGGGAAGCTGGCCACGTCGCTGCGGGTCGCGCCGATCGACCGCTACGAGATCGACCCCGGAGCGGCGATCCGCCGGGGGATCGCGGTCGCCTACCCGACCGTCGCCGTCCTGACGCTCCCCGCCGCGGTCGGCTCGATGTCGTCGTCGATCGGGTCGCTGGTGGTCGGCGGGTTCGCCGTCGCGGTGGTGGCGGGGGCGTTCCTCAGCGTCGCCACCGCTCCCGCCCGGCGGGGTCTACCCGACCGGGTCGCCGACACGATCGTGGTGCCCTACGAGGCGCCGCAGGTGATATCCCGCGACAGCGTCGACGGGCTGGCCGGCGGCACCGCGGCGCCGTTCCTGACCGCGTGGGGCCCGGTGGCGTCGCGCGAGGCTCGCCGCCAGGGCCGGGCCGGACGCCTCGACGACTCCCCCGCGCTGGTCGTGCTGCTGGTGGCGGTCCTGTTCGCGTGGACCCTCGACCGCCCCGCCGTCGCCATCGCCCTCGCCTGCCTGTGGGCCGCCGCCCTGGTGATCGACGAGGCCCGCAAGATCGCCCGCGACGGCGGCACCGCCGGACACCGCGCCGCCGGCGAGGCGGTCCTCGACGAGGCGACCGGCGAGCCGCCGACCTTCGGGGCCGCCCTGGCCCGCAGCGCGGTGCTGGCCGTGTTCTGGCTGTTCCCACCGCTGGTACCGGTCCTCGTCATCTGGATCCGCCTCAGCCCGAAGCGGCGGGGTCCCCACGACCTCGTGGCGGGCACGATCGTGATCGACACCACCGGGGGGCGTTGACGTGGCGATCCCCGTCCGCGACGACAGCCCCCGTCGCGAGGTGCCGTGGGTGGTGCTGACCCTGATCGCGGTCAACGTGTTCGTGTTCCTGTTCCTCCAGCCGCCGGCGCTCCAGCGGGGCGGGGCCGACACCGGCCACCTGACCGAGGAGGAGTCCCGCGAGCTCGCCGAGCACTTCTCCGGCTGGGGCGCGGTGCCCTGCGAGATCAAGGTGATGGAGTCGCGGGCGGAGGGGGCCCGCTGCACCAGCGACGGCGACCACCCGATCATCGACCGCAAGCCGGTGCCCTTCACGCTGCTCACCTCCATGTTCCTGCACGGGGGCATCCTCCACCTCACGGTGAACATGCTGTTCCTGTGGGTGTTCGGCGCCGCGGTCGAGGGCCGCCTCGGCCCCGGCGGGTTCGCCGTGCTGTACCTGCTGGGCGGGGTGGCGGGCACGCTCACCTACGTGGCGGTCAACCCCGGTTCGGCGGCACCGGTCGTCGGCGCGTCGGGGGCGGTGTCGGCCGCGATGGGCGCGTACCTCTGGATCGGGCCGCGCCGTCGCATCCTCTCGATCGTCGCCCCGCTGCCCCTGGCGGGGCTCGTGCTCCCCGCCTGGGCGCTGATCGGCCCGTACGCGGTGAGCCAGTTCCTCACCCCCGACGACGCCACCATCGCCTGGCAGGCCCACGTGGGCGGCCTGGTCGCGGGCTTCGTGCTGGCCGTGCTGTTCACCCTCGGCGGGTCGGTGGCGGCGCGCCGCCGACGGCGCCGGGAGGCGGCCGACGCGCGGATCGACCCGGCGTCGTGGACGCTGCCCGACCGCCCGCCCGTTACATCCGGGGTCAGACCCCAGATGTAACAACGGGCTTCTGTTACATCTGGGGTCTGACCCCGGATGTAACGGTCAGTCGCCGACGTCGACGAGGATCTTGCCGACGTTGGCGTTGGTCTCCATGTAGCGGTGAGCCGACGCGATGGCCGCCAGCGGGAAGCGACGATCGATGACCGGCCGCAACCGCCCGGACCCGAACCAGGGCAGGACCTCGGTGCGGAACCGCTGGGTGACCGCGATCTTCTCCTCGAGCGGGCGGGCGCGCAGAACGGTGCCGACGAGATGGGCCCGCTTCGGGATCAGCGCGCCGAGGTCGATCTGGGCGCGACCGCCCGCGAGCACACCGACCTGGACGATCGTGCCTCCGGTGCGCAGGGCCCGGACGTTGCCGGCGAGGTAGTCGCCGCCGACCAGGTCGATCACGACGTCGACACCGCGACCGCGGGTCGACTCCCAGGCGGCCTCGACGAAGTCGTCCTGGGTGTAGTCGACCACCACGTCGGCGCCGAGCGCCCGACAGGCGTCGACCTTGGTCGTCGACGCAGTGGTGATCACCCGCGCGCCGAGCGCCTTGGCGACCTGGATCGCGGCGGTGCCCACCCCGGACGCCCCGGCGTGAACCAGCACGGACCGGCCGGGGGTGAGCCCGCCCTGTACGACCATGGCGTCCCAGGCGGTGATGAAGACCTCGGGGATCGCCGCCGCGTCGGCGACCCCGACCGCGTTCGGCACCGGCAGGAGCTGGCGCTCGTGGACGACGATCAGCTCGGCGTAGGCGCCGCCCGCGACGATACCCATGACGCGATCGCCGATGTTCCAGTCGCTCACGCGGACGCCGCGGGCGACGACGGTGCCGGCGAGCTCCATGCCGGGGATCTCGTAGGCCCGGGGCGGGCCCGGCTCGGGGTAGCGGCCCATGCGCTGGAGCAGGTCGGCGCGGTTGAGGGCGGTGGCCCGCACCGCTACGAGGACCTCCTCGGGGCCCGGCTCGGGGTCGGGGACGGTGACGACCGACAGGACGTCGGCGTCCCCGTGGTCGGTGAGGACGACGGCACGCATGGGCGCCGACGATAGGGGCCGCCGCGCCGTGCGCCGACCGGGCGGGGACGGGCGCCTACCGCTACTCGAGCGCGGGCGCTCCTACTCGAGCGCGGGCGCTCCGATGTGGCGTATCTCGGGGTCGGTGGACCAGGGGGCCACCTCGACGGCCACGTCGGTGATCGCCGCCTGGGCCTCGGCGACGATCACCGGGCCGAGCCGGAGCGACGCTATCTCGGGGGCGGCGTCGGCGAGGGCGGAGACCCGCAGCAGGAGGTCGGTGAGCGCCGCCCGCCCCGACGCCGGTACCGCGGCGAGGTCGGCCGCGGCGGCCCCGCGTCCGATCAGCTCCGCCGCGTCGGCGTCGGTGAGGGGGAGGATGCGCTCCGAGGCCGGTCCCCCGCCCCACAGCCCGAACCGGATCGTGGCGCCGAGGGTCGGGTCCTGGTCGACCTCGATCGCGCCGTCGACGCCGGTCGGCACCATCGCCTGCACGACGGCGGTGTCCATCGCCGCACCGTGGTGGCGGCGCATGCGCTCGTAGGAGCCGCGCAGGTCCTCGGCGGCGAACACGTCGACCGCGACACCGCCCTCCTCGGTGCGCCGGGGCCGGTCGACGCCGCCGGCCTTGAGAGCGACGGGCCAGCCCACCTCGTCGGCCGCGGCGACCGCGGTCTCGTAGGAGCCGACCTCCCGCTGGGCCACCGGGACGATGCCCGCCGCGGCGAACAGGTCGAGCGCCTCGGCGAGGGGCAGGAGCCGCCGCTCCCCGGGTTCGAGCCCCTCGACCGCGGCCTCGGCCCGCGCGCGGATCTGGTCCGAGTCGAAGCCGTCGACGGTCGGGACGGCCCCGACGTCGCGGCGGCGCCACTCGCCGTAGCGGGCGGCGCGGCCGAGGGCGTGCACCGCCGCCTCCGGGAACGCGAACACCGGCACGGCACCGGCCGCGCCCGGGGCGAGGTCCGCCCCGAGGAAGGAGGCGACGATCGGCTTGGTGCCGTCGGCCAGGTCGGCGAGGGCTCGCGCCATGTCCTCGGCGTCGCCGTCGAGCGACTGGGCGTGCACGACGACGAGGGCGTCGACGCCGGGATCGCCGAGCAGGGCCCGGGCGGCGACGGCGAGGTCGCGGGGACCGCCCTCGGACGTCAGCTCCAGGGGGTTGCCGAAGCGGGTGCCCGGCGGGAGCTGGGGTCGGGTGCGGCGCTCGACGTCCTCGTCGATCTCGGCCAGCTCCAGCCCGGCGGCGACGCACGCGTCGGTGGCGAGCACCGCCGGGCCCCAGAAGTTGGACAGCACCGCGACCCGGCGGCCGGCGGGGACCGGCTGGCCGTCGAGCACGCGGACGACGTCGAAGAGCTGGTCGAGCGTGTCGACCCGGACGACGCCGGTCTGGGCGAGGAGGGCGTCGGAGACCCGGTCGCTGTCGCGACCCGAGCGGCTGCCGGCACGGGTGGGGCCGGCGAAGCCGTCGCCGGTGCCGTCGACGCCGGGGTCCGGCGGGCGGGCGGCGAGGGCCCGGCCGGCCTTGACGACCACGATCGGCTTGGACCGGCCGACCCGGCGGGCGATGCGGGAGAAGTTCCGGGGATTGCCGAAGGACTCGAGGTACAGGACGATCACCCGGGTCGCCTCGTCGGTCTCCCAGTACCGCAGGAGGTCGTTGCCCGACACGTCGGCCTTGTTGCCCGTGGCCACGAACGACGACACGCCCGAGCCCTGATCCTCGAGCCGCCGCACGATCGCCGCCCCGATCGTCCCCGACTGCGACGACACCCCCACCGCGCCGGGACGGGCGGCAACGTCGGCGAAGGTGGCGACGAGGCGCACGTCGGGGGCGGTGTTGACGACGCCCATGGTGTTGGGACCGATGAGGCGGATGCCGAGGCGCCGCACCTGGGCGACCAGCTCCCGCTCGCGGCGGGCTCCCTCCGCCCCGGCGTCGGCGAACCCGGCGGACACGACGACGAGCCCCTGCACGCGCTTGCGGCCGCACTGCTCGACGACCTCGGGCACCGCGTCGGCCGGTACGACCACGACGGCGAGGTCGATCTCGTCGGGGATGTCGAGGATGCTGGCGTGGGCCCGCACGCTGGCGACGACGTCGGCCTCGGCGTTGACGGCGTACACCGGGCCCTCGAACCCGCCCTCCAGCAGCCGCCGGAACACGGCCTGGCCGAGGCTGCCCGGGCGGCGGGACGCACCGATCACCGCCACCGAGCGGGGCGTCAGGATGCGGGCCACCGATCGGGCCTCCGCCCGGCGGGCCCGCTCGGCCATCGCGGCGCGGGCCTCGGGGGTCGGTTCGATCGGGAAGTCGACGTCGATGACGCCGTCGGCGAAGCGGCTCTCGACCGTGAACCCGGCCTGGCGGAACACGCCGATCATCCGGCGGTTCGACGGCAGCACCTGGGCGACGAACCCGGTGATGCCGACCTGGCGGGCCCACGCGGCCAGGTACTCCAGCAGGATCGTCGCCACGCCCCGGCCCGCGTGGGCGTCGTCGGTGAAGAAGGCGACCTCCGCCTCGGCGCGGGTCGGGTGGCGGTCGTAGCGGGCGACGCCGACCAGCTCGCCGTTCACGATGCCGACGAACGCCATGCGGTCGACCCGGTCGACCTGGGTCAGCCGTTCGAGGTCGGCGCCGGTGAGGCGGGGCCGGGGGCTGAAGTAGCGGAAGTAGATGCTCTCGGGCGACTGGCGTTCGTGGAACGCGGCGATGAGGGCGGAGTCGTCCGGGCCGATGGGGCGGACCCGCATCGTGCCGCCGTCGGACAGGACGACGTCCGCGTCCCACGTCCCGTCGTCGGGGGGTGGGGACGGATCGTCGGGGGGTGGGGCCGGATCCTCCGCGGCCGAACCGGGGTCGTCGCCGGAGCCCTCGGTCGCCGGCCCGGCCGAGGCCGCGTCGCCGGGATCCGCACCGCTCGGGGATGGGGCCACGCCCCGAATGTAACGACGGCCGCCCACCGCCGCGTCCCGTACCGCCGACCTCACCCAGCGTGCCGCCCGCTCCACTATGAGTGCCCGATTCGACCGTGTCCGCGAGCGATTCGACAGCGATTCGCTCGCGGACACTCCGTCGAAGGTTCACCGAATGCCCAGGTCACGCCACCGAATCGGTACCGAATCGATGGCGTAGCGGCGGAAATCGTCGACGGCGAGGCGGTCGAGACCACCGAACGCGGTGCACCGCCTACGGCGGCGAATCGCCGGCGATTCGCCGCCGGACGCACGGGCGATGAGCCCGGCCCGGGGCCATACCCGTGGCGATTCGGCCCGACCGTCGCCGCCGACCGGACGCGATTCGACCGGCGCAGCGACCGGGCCCCGGCCGATGCGACCGACCTCCACCCGAACGTCAGCCGCACGACCGGAACGACCACCACCGCACCGACCGCCCGCCGACCGAACCGAACGACCCCTGACGACCCCGCACGACCCCCGAACGGCACCGGACGGCGCTCTGCTAGTAACGACGGACGTGCACCGCCACCGCCACCACCGGGATCTCGACCTGAGCCCGGTGTGGGACGACCTCGATCTTCCCCGCCGGTTCCCGGACGA
>JAAYBP010000512.1 GCA_012730075.1 Acidimicrobiales bacterium
GGGGGGTCAGGCGTGGAGGGCGCGGCGGAGGCGGTCGGCCGCGTCGGCGGCCGCCTCGTCACAGGTCGCCGACAGGGCACCCATCCCGAAGAACCCGTGGACGAGGCCGGGGTGGCGGACGTGGTCGACCGGCACGCCCGCGTCGGCCAGGCGCGCCGCGTAGGCGTCACCCTCGTCGACGAGCGGGTCGTACTCGGCGGTCAGCACCTGGGCGGGCGCCACCCCCGCGAGGTCGGCGACCCGCAGGGGCGACACGGCCGGCGAGGCGGCGTCGCCGTGCTCGCCGTCGGCCCCGAGGTAGTGGTGCCGGAACCACTCCATCGACGCCTTGGTGAGGAAGTAGCCCTCACCGTTCGCGTCGATCGAGGGGTGCTCCATCACCAGGTCGGTCGCCGGGTAGACGAGGAGCTGGTGGCGCAGGGCGGGGCCACCCTCGTCGCGGGCCCGGATCGCGACCAGCGCGGCGAGGTTCCCACCCGCGGAGTCGCCGCCCACGGCGAGGCGATCGGAATCGCCGCCGACCTCGGCCGCGTGCTCGGCGACCCACGTCAGCGCGGCCCACGCGTCGTCGGGGCCGGCCGGGTACGGCTGCTCCGGCGCCAGCCCGTAGTCGACCGACACGACGACCACCCCGGCGCGCCCGCACAGCTTCCGGCAGGTCGCGTCGGTCGACTCGAGGTCGCCGATCACCCAGCCGCCGCCGTGGTACCAGACGAGCACCGGCGCCCCGCCGTCGACGTCGGGGCGGTACACGCGGACCGGGACGTCACCCCGCGGGCCGGGGATGGTTCGGTCCTCGACCGAACCGACCTCGACCGGCGGGCCGTCGGTCGCGGCGAGAGCGGTGAAGAGCGCCCGCATGGCCTCGGGCGTCAGCTCCGCCATGTCGATCGGGTTGGCGTTGAGCTGGTCGAGCAGCGTCTGGATCTCGGGGACGACGGGCACGGGGACACCTCCGGGGACGGGGCCCCGACCGCGACGAGCGACGGTCGGCGACGGGGCGGATGGACGGCGGGGAGCGCGCCGACGGCGCGGCGCGCGGGACTCTACGTGGGATCCGGCGCCCGCACTTGACCAACGGGTCAACCTTCTGGACTAGTGTCCAGCCCGCTTCGCTCCCCCTCCCGGAGGCACCCATGAAGGCAGCGGTCCTCACCGGCGTCGGCACGCCCCTCGAGATCCGTGACGACGTCGAGCTCGCCGACCCCGGCCCGGGCGAGGTGCGAATCCGCATCGAGGCGTCGGGCGTGTGCCACAGCGACCTGTCGGTGCAGAACGGCACCATCCCGCTGCCGACCCCGATCGTCCTCGGCCACGAGGGCGCGGGCGTCGTCGAGGCCGTCGGCGAGGGCGTCACGACCGTCGCCGAGGGCGACCACGTCGTGCTCTCGTTCGTCCCCCGCTGCGGCGAGTGCGAGAACTGCCTCCGCGGACAGGCCTACCTCTGCGAGAAGTCCGCCGCCCAGGCCGCCGGGGGGCTCCTCGACGGCACCACCCGGCTCACCTCCGGCGGGGCGCCCCTGCACCAGATGGCCTGCCTCGGCACCTACGGCGACCACGCGGTCGTCCCGGAGATCAGCACGGTCAAGATCCCCGACGACGTCCCCCTCCACGTCGCCGCCCTGATCGGCTGCGGCGTGCTCACCGGCGTCGGCGCCGCCCTCAACACGGCGTCGATCCAGCCGGGCGACACCGTCGCCGTGATCGGCTGCGGAGGCGTGGGGCTCAACGTGATCCAGGGCGCACGCATCGCCGGCGCCGGGCGCATCATCGCCATCGACAAGTTCGCCTCGAAGCTGGCGATGGCCGAGCAGTTCGGCGCCACCGACA
>JAAYBP010000096.1 GCA_012730075.1 Acidimicrobiales bacterium
GCCCCGATCACCCGAACTGCCTCGGGCACCCGAGTCGCCCGGGGCGTCATCGCGCGGCGACCGTGATCGATCGTTCGATGTCGATGGGTCGAACAACGCCACCACGGCTCACCTCCTCCGGAGATCCAGGACGGACTGGGATGTCGAGGACCGATCACGACCGGTCCGACCGACTCACGGGGAAGTGAAGTCCGGCCAGACTACCCACACGAACACACGTTCGCAACCCCGAATCGAAGAACTCTTCGACAGACCGACCGCCGCTCCACCGCTGACGACCGATGCCCCCAGCCACGGCCTCTAGCCTCGGGCGCCGTGCCGGTCCCTCCCCCCATGGCGCCCGAGGCGGTCGTCGACCTGCTCACCCCCGGCGCCGACGTGATCGTCCCGCTGGCGAACGGCGAGCCCACGCTCGTCCTCGACGCCATCGAGGCCGCCGCCGACCGGCTCGACGGAGTGCGCATCCACCAGATGCACGCCCTCCACGACCGTCCGTACCTGCACGGTGCCCACGGCGACCGACTGCGCCACGTGTCGTACTTCCTCTCGCACGTGACCCGGCCGGCCTACTGGGCGGGCACGGTCGACCTGGTGCCGAACCACTTCTCGGAGGTGCCGGCGCTGCTCGAGCGCACCACCCGGTGCACGGTGGTCGTCGCCGCCGCGTCGCCGCCCGACCGGCACGGCTACTTCAGCCTCGGCACCAACGCCGACTACGTCGCCCGGCTGATCGGCCGGGTGCCGGTGTTCCTGGAGGCGACCCCGGCGATGCCCTTCACGCACGGGGCGAACACGATCCACCACTCGCAGACGGTCGGCTGGTGCGAGTCGGACCGTCCGCTGGTCGAGGTGCCGCCGGTCGAGGCCGGGCCGGTCGACCGGCGCATCGGCGAGCTGGTGGCGGAGCGGATCCCGGACCGGGCGACGATCCAGGTCGGCATCGGGTCGATCGCGTCGGGCGTGCTCGACGCCCTGCGCGACCACCGGGACCTCGGCATCCACACCGAGCTGCTGCACGACGGCATGGTCGACCTGGTCGAGGCGGGCGTCGTCACCGGCGTGCACAAGGAGGTACGCCGCAACCGGGTCACGACGACGTTCTGCCTCGGAACCCGCCGCCTCTACGACTGGCTCGACCGCAACCCGGTGGTCGAGGTGCTCGGCGTCGACTTCGTGAACGACCCGCGGGTGATCGCCCGCATGGACCGCTTCGCCTCGGTGAACGCCACCACCGAGGTCGACCTGATGGGCCAGTGCGCGTCGGAGACGGTCGCCGGGCGCTACTGGTCGTCGTCGGGCGGCCAGGCCGACTTCGCCCGCGGGGCGATGTACGCCGCGGAGGGCAAGGCCTTCATCGTCACCCGGTCGACCACCCGCGACGGCAAGACGCGGATCGTGCCCACCCTCACGCCGGGATCGGTCGTCACCACGCTGAAGAACACCGTCGACCACGTCGTGACCGAGCACGGGGTCGCCGAGCTGCGCGGCCGGAGCCTCCGCGAGCGGGCCCTCGCCCTGATCGCCATCGCCGACCCCGCCGCGCGTGACGAGCTCACCGCCGCCGCCCGGTCCGCGGAACTGATCTGAACGGCCCGTAGCTCGGCCACGCCCCGTCGCCGGCCGGCGTTACATCTGGGGTCTGACCCCAGATGTAACGGTCACTCGATGGTGAAGCCGTCGAGGCCCTCGGGCGGGTCCGGGAACCGCGGGTCGAGGCGTTCGAGCGTCTCGACGAGCACGGTGCTCACGACCCAGTTGCGGTACCACTTGCGGTCGGCGGGCACGACGAACCACGGCGCATCGTCGGTCGAGGTGCGCTCGATCGCCTCGGCGTAGGCGTCCTGGTAGTCGTCCCACTGGTCGCGCGCCTCGAGGTCGGCGGGGTTGAACTTCCAGTGCTTCTCGGGGTCGTCGAGGCGGGCCTGGAGGCGCTCGGCCTGCTCCTCCTTCGATATGTGCAGGAAGAACTTGACGATCGTCGTGCCCTCGCGTGCGAGGTTGCGCTCGAAGTCGGCGATGGCCTCGTAGCGGGGCCGCCACACCGACTCGGGCGCCAGCCCGTCGACCCGGACCACCAGCACGTCCTCGTAGTGCGAGCGGTTGAACACGCCGATCTGGCCCCGCTCCGGCACGCGCAGGTGCACGCGCCACAGGAAGTCGTGCGCCAGCTCCTTGTGCGACGGCGCCTTGAACGACGACACGGACACGCCGGCCGGGTTGACGCCGGTGAAGACGTGCTTCACCGTGCCGTCCTTGCCGCCGGCGTCCATCGCCTGGAGCACGACGAGCACGCTGCGGCGGTCCTCGGCGTACAGCCGCTCCTGGAGGACGCGCAGGCGGTCCATCAGCGCCGCGCTGGCGGCGACGGTCGCATCCTTGTCGCCCGGTGCGCCGGCCGGGTCGCGGGTGTCGATGTCGGACAGGTCGACCTTGGAACCGGGCTTCACGCGCCAACGGTGGGACTCGGACATCGCGGGACGCTACCCCCATGCGATCCTCCCCCTGGATCGTCGAGCGGTCGGACCGCCGGGTGCCGGGACCATCCGGTCCGTCAGAGGACGGCGCGGCGGACGGCGCGGACGGCGACGGTGAGCGCGTCGAAACCGGCGTCGACGTCGACGGCGAGTCGGCGCCGGACGGCGGACGCCTCGGCGACCGCCGCGGCGCGGCGGTCGAGGTGGGCCGCCACCGCGTCGTCGGGATCGAGGTCGGGGCGGTCGGCCAGCGCCCGGCGGGCCGCCTCGCGGCGGATGCCGATCAGGTCGTCGAGCAGGCCCCGGCGGGCGGTGGCCGCCCACTCGCCGACGCCGGGCAGGGCATCGGTGCGACGCCACAGGTCGGTGAGGCCCAGGCGGTGCTCGACGGCGGCGAAGGCGGCGGCGACCGCCACCGGGTCGAGCCCGAGGTCGCGGGCCACGGCAGCGACGTCGGGCACGACCTCGAGGGCCGGCAGGCGCGCCGTCGCCTCGGCCACGTCGGGGGCCAGCCCGCCCGCGGCCAGGCGGAGCGCCCGTTGCCGCACCGCCCCCTCCGCCTCCGGGCCGACGTCGGGGCGGGCGGCGAGCGCGTCGGCGACGGGACGGTCCTCGGCGATGCGCGCCGCGGCGTCCCACCCCCCGCCCGCCCGCTCCCGGCCTCGACGGCGGATCAGCTCGTCGCGCGTCAGTCCCCGCAGGAGGCCGGCGAGGAGGTCGCCACCGTCGAGCGGCTCGGCGGCGATCGTCGGGTCGACCGCCACCCGGCCGGCGGCCATCGCCTCCCAGCGGGCCGGTGATCCGACGACGGCCCGCGCCACCCGGTAGGCGAGGGCGATCTCGGCGGTGCCCACGTCGAGCTCGGCGCGCAGGGCGGACGCCGCGGTCAGCCCGAGGTGGTCGACGAGGTCGTTGGCGACCTCCGACGCGACCAGCTCGCGCCGCAGCCGGTGCCGGTCGAGCAGGTCGTCGAACCGCTCGGCGAGCGCCGGGGGGAAGTAGTCGACGAGCGCGTCGCGCAGCGCCGGGTCGTCGGGCGCGCCCGACGCGAGGAGGTCGGCGGCGACGCGGCGCTTCTCGCCCGCGAGCAGCACCGCCAGCTCGGGCCGGGTGAGCCCCGCGCCCGCGGCCGCCCGGGCCGCCAGCTCCGCCTCGTCGGGGAGGGCCTCGACGTCGGGGTCGAGAACCTCGTCGGCGACCAGCTCGCGCAGCACCCGGGCCAGGCCGTCGACGTCGCCCGGCGCGGCCCGCTCGGCCCGGTCGAGGGCGTCGCTCTGCGCCGCGCAGTCGGCGAGGACGGCGGCGACGACGTCGTCGGCGTGGGCGGCCAGCAGGGCGTCGCGCTCGGGGCGATCGATGCGGCCGTCCCGCTCGGCCTCGGCGAGGAGGATCTTCACGTTGACCTCGTGGTCGGAGCAGTCGACGCCCGCCGCGTTGTCGATCGCGTCCATGTTGACCCGGGACCCGCGCCGCGCCAGCTCGACCCGGGACCGCTGCGTCATCGCCAGGTTCGCCCCCTCGCCGACGACCCGGGCGCGCACGTCGGTGGCGGGCACGCGGACGTCCGCGTTGGCCCGGTCGTCGATCGCCGCGTCGTCCTCGGTCGAGGCGCGCACGTAGGTGCCGATGCCGCCGAAGTAGAGGAGGTCGACCGGCGCGCCGAGCACCGCCCGGATCAACTCGGCCGGTGTCAGCTCGGCGGCGTCGACTCGGAGCACCGCCCGGACCCGATCGCTGAGCGGCACCGCCTTGGCCGCGCGGTCGTGCACCCCTCCCCCTTCCGAGATCAGCGCGGGGTCGTAGTCGGCCCATGACGAGCGGGGTAGCTCGAACAGGCGACGGCGCTCGGCGAAGGAGACGGCCGGGTCGGGATCGGGGTCGAGGAACACGTGGCGATGGTCGAACGCGGCGACCAGCCGTATGCGGTCCGAGCGGAGCATCCCGTTGCCGAACACGTCGCCGGACATGTCGCCCACCCCGACGACGGTGATCTCGTCGACGTCGGGGTCGAGGCCGAGGCTCCGGAGGTGGGCCCGCACCGCGACCCAGGCCCCCCGGGCGGTGATGCCGAGCGCCTTGTGGTCGTAGCCCTGCGACCCGCCCGACGCGAAGGCGTCGCCGAGCCAGAAGCCGCGCTCCTCGGCGATGGCGTTGGCCCGGTCGGAGAAGGCGGCGGTGCCCTTGTCGGCGGCCACCACGAGGTACGGGTCGTCGCCGTCCCACCGGCCCGGCACCGCCACGACCCGACCGTCGCGGACGTCGTCGGTCACGTCGAGCAGGGCGCCGACGAACTCGTCGTACGCGGCGGCCACCGCCTCGCCCCGCGGTACGTCCGGGTCGACGGGACCCCGCCGCACGAAACCGCCCTTGGCCCCGGTGGGCACGATGACCGCGTTCTTGAGGACCTGGGTCCGCATCAGATCGAGCACCTCGGAGCGGTAGTCCTGGTCCCGGTCGCTGGCGCGGAGCCCGCCCCGGGCCACCGGCCCGGCCCGCAGGTGGACGCCCTCGACCCGGGCACCGGTCACGAAGATCTCCCGGTAGGGGCGGGGCACGGGCGCGTCCGGCACCACCGCCGGGTCGAGCTTCAGGGCGAGCGGCCCGGCCGGGCGGAGCAGCCGGTTGGTGCGCAGGGTGGCCTCGATGGTGCCCGCCAGGCCCCGCAGGATCCGGTCGTGGTCGAGCCGGGTCAGCGCGTCGCACGCCGCCGACACCGCCGCCGCGGCAGCCTCCGCCCGTTCGGCGCGGTCCGGCGCCCCGGGATCGTCGACCCGGGCCCGCCAGAGGTCGAGCAGCAGCCGGGCGACGGCGGGATGGCCGACGAGCACCTCGTCGACGTAGGCTTCGTCGTGGGTGGGCGCGACCTGGTGGCGGTAGCGCCGGTAGGCCCGCAGCACGGCGACGTCGTCGACCGCCAGCCCGCCGTGCAGCACCAGCCGGTTGAGGTCGTCGACCTCGGCCCGCCCGGCGACCAGCGCCACGACCGCGTCGGCCAGCCGACCGGTGCCCTCCTCCGTCGGCGCCGGTGCCGGATCTCCGCCCGTGCCCCGGACCCGGACGCCGATGCGGTGCACCGAGATCCCGTCGCCGACCGGCCAGCGCGCCTCGTCGGTGACCCACAGCCCCAGGCTCTCAAGCGCCGGGAGGAGGGCGGACAGCTCGACCGCCCGGTCGACCACCAGGCCCATGCGGGCCGGGCCGCCGCGCTCCCCCGCCCCGGCGAACCACACCCGGACGCCCTCGTCGCCCGCGGCGGCGAGCGTGGCCACCTCGTCGAGGGCGAGCACGTCGGCCACCGCGTCGCGGCCCTCCACGGTGTCGCGGTAGGCGGCCGGGAGCCTCGGGCCCCACCGCTCGGCGAGGGCGGCCGCCCGGTCGTCGTCGATCCGCTCGTCGGCGGCCAGCGCGGCGGCGAGGTGCTCCTCCCACGACCGGCAGAGGAGGCGCAGCTCACGGGCGATCGGCTCCAGCGGGTCCGGGAGGTCGGCGTCGGCCGCGACGTGCACGACGATCCGGGCGGTCACCGCGTCGGTACCGGTGACGAACGTGACCGACACGTCGACCTGGTGGCCGTCGAGCTGGGCGGCGAGGAAGCGCTCGATGCGGCGCCGGAGCGGCCGGGTCCAGCGGTCGGCGGGCATGGTGAGCAGGGCGGCGACCGCGTGGGCGGCGCGCAGGGGACGCAGGGCGACCCGCACCGTCGCGTCGCGGTCCTCGCTCAGCAGGTCGCCGAGGACGGCGTCGAGCTCGTCGACGTCCAGCCCGAACAGGTCGTCCTCCGGCAGCGACTGGAAGAGGAGGGTCACGTGCTGCTCGTCGTGCGAGCCGCGGAGGATGTCGCGCCGGGCGAGCAGCTCGTCGAGCTTGCGCCGCAGCATCGGCACCGACGCCAGCGGGGTGCCCGCCGCCCGCCGCGACGCGATCCACCAGAGGGTCTCGACCCCGCCGGCGGCGGTGGCGTCGGGGGTCCAGAGGTCGAGCCGGAGCACGGGATCGGGCCGTACGAGCGGGCTGGCGTGGGGCAGGCGGGAGATGCGCACCGGGTGGTCGAGGCCGACCCGCGCCGTCGCCCCGCCGTCGAGGTCGGGATCGCGGCGGGCCAGCCCGAGGTCGGGCGCGTCGGGCGACGGAGGTCGGCGCCGGAGCCCGAGCAGCACCGCGTTGCCGTCGAGCAGCCAGCGGACGGTGCGGATCGCGTCGTCGACCGCCTCGGGCGAGCCCGCTCCCCCACCTCCCGCGACGCCGCCGGTCCGTGGATCGGCCGCCACCGCCGATGTCCCCGCCGCGGCCGCCCCGGCGAGGGCGATCGTGGCGGCCTGGAGGCGCTGTCGCATCGCCCGGTGGTCGTCGGTGACCTCGACCAGACGGTCCATCACGCGGTCGAGGTGGACCTCGATCGCGGCGGCCTCGTCGGGCGAGAGGGCGCGGTCGAGCTCGGCCTGGAGCACGAACTCGGCCCGCTCGGCGGCCCGCGCCGGACCGACGGCGACGACGGTCGAACCGTCGCGCTCGACCCCGACGACGAACGTCGCCAGGTCGAGGACCGCCTCCCCGTCGCGGCGGAGCGTCGACGCCACGGTGTCGACCACCAACGGCCGGTCGACGCCGACGACCTCGACCACCGATCCCCGGGCCGGGTGACCGGCGAGCAGGTCGGCCCCCGGGCCGCGCACGGCCACCCGCCAGGGAGCGCCGTCGCGCCGGCCGAGGAGGTCGAGCGCGGCGGTGAGGGCGGCGTCGGTCGGCCCCGGACCCCCGCCCCGCCGCAGGGCGACCGCGGCGCGCAGGGCCCCGACGGCCTCACCCGGCGCAGTCGGCATCGTCACCTCCTCGGCGGGGCGGATGGTAGCGACGGCGTCCCTAGCCTGGGCCGATGCCCGAGCTGCCCGAGGTCGAGACGATCCGCCGCCAGCTCGCGCCGCTGCTCGCGGAGCGGACGATCGTCGACGCCGCCGCCGACGCCAACCCGAAGTTCACGGCCGCCCCCGCCGCGATCGGGGGCACGGTCACCGGCGTCGATCGTCGGGGGAAGTACCTGCTCGTCGGGCTCGACCACGCCGACGGTCCCCGGGAGTTGGTGGTGCACCTCGGGATGACGGGCCAGCTCGGCGCCGACATCGACCCCGGCGGACCGCACGTCCGGGCGTGGTGGGGCTTCGCCGACGGCGGCACCCTCGGCTACCGCGACGTCCGTCAGTTCGGCCGGATCGCGGTCGTGCCCGCCGGGCGGTACGAGACCCTCGGCACGCTCGGCCGCATCGGACCCGAGCCGCTGTCGGACTCCTTCACCCCCGCCGGCCTGTGGGAGGGCCTCCACCGCCGCCGGGCGCGGGTGAAGACCGTGCTGCTCGGTCAGCAGGTGGTCGCCGGGGTCGGCAACATCTACGCCGACGAGGCGCTGTGGCGGGCGGGCATCCACCCCGCCGCCCGCCGGGTCGGCCGCGAGCGGGCCGCCGCCCTCCACGCCGCGATCCGGGCGGTGCTCGCCGAGGGCATCGAGAACGGCGGCACGACCCTGCGCGACTACCGCACCGTCACCGGCGAGGCGGGCCGCAACCAGACCCGGCTCGACTGCTACGGGCGGGCCGGCGAACCCTGCCGGCGCTGCGGCACGACGCTCCGCCACGCGGTGTTCGACGGCCGCGGCACCACCTGGTGCCCCGCCTGCCAGCCCCGCTGACCACGGGATCGCGTTACGCCACCGACGACACCCGGAACCCGCTACCGGGTGTCGTCCCCCGCCGTCCGGACGCGACGATGCCCCGGTCAGGCCGGGGCATCGTCGACGTCGGGGCGGGCACGCCTAGGGCGCGTCCTGTGAACCCGGTGTGCGAATCGGCGAGTCAGGGGGCGTCGCCGGCGAGGACGCAGCACGACGCGCCTGCCTTGCCCAACCGCAAGGACGAGGACACAGCCGGCGGCGTCCCTGGCCGTCGTGACGTGCGCCATGACTGGCAGGACACGTCCTAATCGGTGAAGGGCACCCCGTAGGCGTCGGTCTTGATGCTGCCGGTGAACACGAGGATCCCCTCGATGAAGCCCCAGAGCCCACCGAGCCCGCAGGTCACGATGGTGACGACGAGCTGGATCAGGCCCTTCTTGGTGTTGCCGGCGACGAAGCTGTGGACGCCGTAGGCCCCGAGGAGGATCCCCAGGACGCCGACCAGGACCTTCGACTTCGGCTGCCAACCCGGGGGTGGGCCCTCGGTCATCATCCAGGTGAGCTGGAACGGGCCGCCGTCGACCGGAGGACCGCCGGGCATCGGCGCCGCACCGGGGGTGTAGGCGCCGGCGGGCGGCGGAGCGGGCGCGCCGTAGGCCGCCGGGGGCGGCTGGTTGGCCGGGCCGGGCGGCGGGGTGGCCTGGGGGCCACCCTGGCCACCGGGAGGCGGAGGCGGAGGGGGCGGCGGCACGTTGCTCATGGACCATCCAATCCTGGAGGGGGTGATTCGGGGGTGGTGCGGAGTCTCCCACACCCACCCTCCGATGCCGAGGACCAGGGTCCGGGGAGGCCCACCCCGTCGTGGGTGACGACCATGGGGCGGAGCCTCCGGCCGGGAGGCATCGGCCCCCGCGGGGAGTCAGTGGTCGAGGACGCCGACGGAGCGGAGGCGGCGCTCGAGGTGGTGCTCGGCGGCGCGGAGGGCGAGCTGGTCGACCTCGGCGGTGGCCGGTCCGGGCGGCTCGGCGAGGGCGGCGGCGAGGCGGCCGCCCAGCACGTCGCGCAGGAGGCCCAGCGCCTCGGGCGACACCGGGACGCCGCGGCGGTCGTCGCGGCACACGACTCCCCCTTCGGCGACGTCGAACGCGACGAGCGCGTCGTCGCGCCCGCACACCACGCAGCGGTCGAGCACCGGCGCCACGCCCTCCAGGGCGAGCAGCTTCCACAGGAACCCGGCCACCACCAGGGGCGAGGGGTCGGCGGCGAGGGTGCGGAGGGCGCCGAGCAGGAGCCGGTAGAGCGCCGGGTTGGGTTCGCGTTCGAGGGCGACGTGGTCGGCCACCTCGACCATCGTCAGCGCCCGGCCGAGCGACGCCAGGTCGTCGCGCAGGGGCCGGAAGTGGTCGACGGTGTCGGCCTGGGCGACGGTGTCGAGCTCGCCCCGCCCCCGGTAGAGCTGGATCGCGACGTGGGTCGGCGGCTCCAGGCGGGCCCCGAAGCGGCTGCGGGACCGGCGCGCCCCCTTGGCGACCGCCCGGACCTCGCCGTGGTGCTCGGTGAGGAGCACGACGATGCGGTCGGCCTCGCCCAGCTTGTAGGTGCGCAGGACGACGGCGTGATCGCGGTAGAGGCCGAC
>JAAYBP010000097.1 GCA_012730075.1 Acidimicrobiales bacterium
GCGCTCGACCTGCGCGAGCGGGGGCTGCTCCGCCACGACGGGGTCGCCGTCACCGTGATGACGAACCTGGGCTTCCGGCGGGCGATGGACGCGGCAGGGATCCACGTGGTCGAGACCGCCGTCGGCGATCGCCACGTGCTCACCGCCCTCGCCGAGCACGACCTGTCCCTCGGCGGCGAGCAGTCCGGCCACGTGGTGCTGCGCGACTGGGCCACCACGGGCGACGGCCTGCTCACCGGCCTGGCCGTGCTCGACGTGATGGTGCGCACCGGCCGCTCGCTCGGCGACCTGGCCTCGGCGATGTCCCGCCTGCCCCAGGTGCTGGTGAACGTCAAGGTCAACGGCGACGCCCGCCGGGCGGTGGCCGACCTGGCCCCCAACGTCGCCCAGGCCGAGATCGAGCTGGCGGGCCGGGGCCGGGTCCTGGTGCGCCCGAGCGGCACCGAACCGCTCGTGCGGATCATGGTCGAGGCCCCGACCGCGGACGAGGCGACCGCCGTCGCCCACCGCCTGGCCGAGGTCCTGCCCCACCGCTGACCCGCGACGACATCCGGTACCTGGTTCCACCTGTCGTCTCGCCCCACCCCTGGCCCGCGACGACCGGGGTTCGCGGGGTGGCCGGTAGGATCTCCGCTCGTTCACCACCGGGGAGACCTCTGATGTGCGGCATCATCGCCGTCGCCCGGCGCCGGCACGATCGACCCGCCCCGGACGCCGCCACCGTTCTCGACCTGGTCGCCGGCACGCCCGCCCTGATCGACGGGGCCGCGACCGGTGGTGACCCGCGCAAGGCGCTCGAGTCGGCCGCGTCCCGCCTGGCTGAGGCCGACGGGCTGCTCCGGGGCACCGCCGGGGTGCGGGCCCTGATCGGGTCGTCCGACCTGGTCGCCGGGCTGGAGCGGGCCCTGGTCGACGTCGACGAGTCGCTGGCCCGGCTCGACGCGCGACTCGACGACCTCCTCTCCGACCAGGGCACCGCCGACCAGGAGGCGATCAACGCCGCCCTCGTCGGCGTCCGCGACGGCGCGTGGGCGATCGGCCGCGACCGGCTCCGCACCGCCCGATCCGTGGCCGCCCTCGCCGGGCCCGGGGCCGGTGGGGCCGCCCTCGACGCCATGACCTCGGTGCAGCTCGCCCTCTCGGCGCTCGATCGCCTGGAGGTCCGCGGCCGTGACTCCGCGGGCCTGAGCCTGCTGGTCACCGGCCACGACCTCGACCTGTCGAGCCCCGGCGTCGCGTCCTCCCTCGCCGAACGGGGCGCGGACCCGACCTACCCGTCGGGCTCGGTGCGGGTGGACGGCGACGCCCTGTCGTTCGTGTACAAGGCGGCGGCCGAGATCGGCGAGCTGGGCGACAACACCGCCGCCCTGCGCTCCGAGATCACCGCCGACGACCTGCTGCGCCGGGCCCTCGCCGGCCCCGAGACCGAGGTGATGGTGCTCGGCCACACCCGCTGGGCGAGCGTCGGCATCATCTCCCAGCCCAACGCCCATCCGGTGAGCAGCGACGAGGACGCCGGCCCGCCCCGCCCGCTCGTCAACGCCGTCCTCAACGGCGACATCGACAACTTCGCCGACCTGAAGGCCCGGTCGGGGCTCGCCTACCCGGCGGAGATCACCACCGACGCCAAGGTGATCCCCACGCTCGTCGGCCGGGCGATCGCCGACGGCGCCGACCACGTCGACGCGTTCCGGCGCACCGTCGCCACGTTCGACGGATCGGTCGCCATCGGGGCCACCGTCGCCGACGACCCGCGCACGCTGCTCCTCGCCCTCCGCGGCTCGGGCCAGGGCGTGTACGTCGGAGTGGCCGACGACCTGTACCTGGTCGCGTCCGAGCCCTACGGCGTGGTCGAGGAGTGCGACCGGTACCTGCGTCTCGACGGCGAGACGGCCGCCGACCCGCTCGACCCCACCGGCAGCCGGGGCCAGATCGTGGTCCTCGATGCGGACCGGGCCGGCTCCCTCGACGGCATCCGGCGGCTGTCGTACTCCGGGCTCGACCTCCCGGTCGTCGCCGACGACCTCCACCCCGCCGAGGTCACCACCCGCGACATCGATCGCGGCGAGCACCCGCACTTCCTGCTCAAGGAGATCAGCGAGTCGCCCACGTCGTTCCGCAAGACGCTCCGCGGGAAGCTCGTCGCGGCCGACGGCGGGTACGAGGCCCGGCTCGGGTCCGAGACGTTCCCCGACGAGCTGCGCGCTGGTCTCGCCGACGGGTCGATCGACCGCGTCGTCGTCATCGGGCAGGGCACCGCCGCCGTCGCCGGCCAGGCGCTGGCCACCACGCTCATCCGGCTCCTGCCCGGGTCACCGCTGCGGACCGAGGCGCGCCTCGCCACCGAGCTGAGCGGGTTCGGTCTGCGGCCCGACATGTCCGACACGCTCATCGTCGCGGTGAGCCAGTCGGGCACCACCACCGACACCAACCGCACCGTCGACCTCGTCCGGGCGCGGGGCGCCACCGTGATCAGCATCGTCAACCGACGCGGCAGCGACCTCACCGACCGCTCCGACGGCGTCCTCTACACGTCCGACGGTCGCGACGTGGAGATGAGCGTCGCGTCGACGAAGGCGTTCTACGCCCAGGTCGCGGCCGGGGTGATCCTCGCCGCCGCCATCGCCGCCGAGATCGGCACGTCCGACGCCGCCGCCGCCGACCGGCGCCGACTCCTCGGGTCCCTTCGCGAGCTGCCCGACGCCATGGAGCAGGTGCTCGCGACCCGGCCCGCGATCGCGGCCGCCGCCCACGCGGTCGCGCCGACGCGGCGGTCGTGGGCGATCGTCGGCTCCGGCGCCGATCGCATCGCCGCCCAGGAGCTGCGCATCAAGCTCTCGGAGCTCTGCTACAAGGCGATCGCCTGCGACGCCACCGAGGACAAGAAGCACATCGACCTGTCGTCGGAGCCGATGATCATCGTCTGCGCCGCCGGGCTCCAGGGGTCCAACGCCGACGACGTCGCCAAGGAGGTGGCGATCTACCGGGCGCACAAGGCGGCCCCGATCGTGATCGCCGCGGAGGGCGACGAGCGGTTCTCGGCCGCCCTCCACGTGCTGTCGGTGCCCGCCGTCGACCCGTCGCTCGCGTTCGTGCTGGCGACGGTGGTCGGCCACCTCTTCGGCTACGAGGCGGCGCTCGCCATCGACGCCTCGGCGGTGCCGCTGCGCCACGCCCGGGCCGCGATCGAGCAGCGGGTGGGCGGGCCGGCGGCGGCCGACGGCGACCACCTCCTGGCCGAGCTGCGCGACGACTTCGCTCCCCTCGCCGCCCGCTTCTTCGACGGCGTGCGCGGCGGGCTCTACGACGGCTCGCTCGAGGCGGGCACCGCGGTGCGCCTGGCCTCGCTGCTCCGCTACGGCACCGGCATCGCGCCGCTGGAGTCCTACGAGGTCGAGCACGGCCGGGCCGGCTCGCCGATCGCCCTGGTCGAGGACCTCACCAGCGCGCTCACCGCCGGCATCGAGGAGCTGACGCGCCCCGTCGACGCCATCAAGCACCAGGCCAAGACGGTCACCGTCGGGATCTCCCGCAGCGACGAGGGCCTGATGCAGGTGCCGCTCGTCGTCGCCACGTTCGAGGCCGGGGCCCCGCGCGACCGGGTCAGCTACCGGGCGCTGCGCACGCTGGCGGGCCTCGACCCGGCGGTCGAGGAGGTCATCGGCTTCACCCGCTACGCCGTCGAGGGCACCGTCGAGACCCACGAGGCCACCGTGCGCGTCGTCGACCGGGGCGGCATCTCGCGCGACCTGCCGCTGCGCACGGAGCGCAACCCGATCCTGCGGGGCACGAAGCACCGGGTGGCGATGGAGCGGGAGGTCACCGTCGCGGTCGGTCGCAGCGACGGCCGTACGGTCGTGATCGTCCCCGAGGTGCGCGGCACTCAGTGCACCGGCCTGACCCTGCTCCACTGCCGCTTCGCCGACGTCCTGCCCACCGCCCGGGCCCGGTCGGTGCTCGAGCAGTACCGCACCCGGCTGTCGGCCCTCACCGACGCGGTCACCGAGACCGAGCCGACGTTCCGCGACGACCTGCTCGGCACGATCCCGATCATCGAGTTGCTGACCTCGCCGGTGTACGTGCTCGCCGAACGGTGGCGGTCGGCCGACCAGCCCTCGTGACCCGACCCGCCGTCGGTCCGGCGGTGGTGCCCGGGGCTGGTTCGGTTCCGTGATCGCCGTCGGACCGCACGTGGCGCCGACCGGCGGATGGGCGTCGTGATCGCCGTCGGACCGCACGTGGCGCCGACCGGCGGATGGGCGTCGTGATCGCCGTCGGCCTGGACGTGGTCGACCTCGAGCGCTTCCGCGCCGCGGTCGAGCGCACCCCGGGATTGCTCGACCGGCTGTTCACGGCGGGGGAACGGACGACGGCGGCCGAGCGCCGCGACCCGATCCCCTCGCTGGCGGCCCGCTTCGCCGCCAAGGAGGCGGTGATGAAGGCGCTCGGCGTGGGGCTCGGCGCCTTCGCCTGGACCGACGTCGAGGTCGGCCGGGTGGAGTCCGGCGCCCCGACCCTCGCGCTCTCGGGCGCGGCGGCCGCCCGGGCGGGGGACGCCGGAGTCATCGACTGGCACCTGTCCCTCACCCACTCCGGCCTCGTCGCCGCCGCCGTCGTCCTCGCCGTTACATCCGGGGTCAGACCCCAGATGTAACGACGGGCTTCTGTTACATCTGGGGTCTGACCCCGGATGTAACGGCGCGCAGGATCTCGGTCCAGCGGGCGTAGGCGAGGTGGTGGCCGGCGCCGGCGACCTCGACCAGCCGGGATCCGGGGAGGTGGCCCGCCCACCAGGCGGCGAACGCCGGAGGGGCGACGGCGTCGCGCCCGCCGCACCAGATCGTCACCGGCGCAGCGACGCTGGCCAGGTCGAAGTCGAGCCGGCTGGCCTGGGCGGTGACCTCGTCGTGGAGACCGACGCGACCGAGGGCGACGCACTCGACCGTCGCCGCGACGAGGTGGCCGAGGCCGCCGGGCACGTCGTCGACCACCCCCTCGTCCTCGATCTGGGCGGCGACCAGATCGGGGTCGGCCGGGTCGGGCAGGGCGTAGGGGGCCACCTCGGCGGCGACCTCGTCCGGGGCGATCTCCGCCGCCATCTCGGCGAAGAGCCGTCGACCGGGTCCGGCGGCGTCGTGCACGGCGGGATCGTCGTAGGCATCGATCGGGACGGCGGGGGCGACCAGCCCGAGCCCGGTGATCCGGTCGGGGTTCGCGGCCGCCAGGGCGGCCGCGAACGGCGCACCGGCCGACCAGCCGATCGCCGCCGCTCGCTCGATCTCGAGCGCGTCGAGCACCGCGACCAGATCGTCGGTCACGGTGGCGAAGGTCCGGCCCGGGTCGGCGTCGGACCGCCCGCACCCGGGCCGGTCGACCGCGAGCAGGCGCACCCCGGCCGCCGCGGTCAGGCCGTCGTCGGGATGGCGCGACAGTCGGCTGTCCGGCGCGCCGTGCAGGTACAGCACCGGCGAGCCGTCGTGGTCGCCCACGTCGTCGAGCGCCACCCGCCGCCCGTCGGCGAGCGCGACCAGCGTCGGATCCGGTCGATGGCGCATCCCGACGACGCTACGCGCGCCGGCCGCCTCGCCCGTCGCCCCGGGCCGGAACCGGGGAACGGGGGGTCGGGGCGCTCCACTACCCTCCTGGCGTGACCGAGCCCGAGCCCTCCGCCGCGCGCCCCGCCGCCCCGGTCCGGGTCGGACTCCTCGGTTGCGGGAACGTCGGCGCCGCCCTCGTGGGCCTGGTCGAGACCCGGAGGGAGGCCATCGCCGCCCGGTCCGGCGTCGACCTGGAGATCACCCGGGTCGCGGTGCGCAGCCTCACCCGCGACCGCGGCGTGAAGCTCGCCGACGGGGTGCTCACCACCGACGCCGCGGCCGTGGTCGCCGACCCCGAGGTCGACGTGGTGGTCGAGGTCATCGGCGGCATCGAGCCCGCACGCGAGCTGATCCTCGACGCCATCGCGGCGGGCAAACCGGTGATCACCGCCAACAAGGAGCTGCTCGCCAACCACGGCGCCGAACTGGCCGCGGCGGCCGACGAGAAGGGCGTCGACCTGCTGTTCGAGGCGGCGGTCGCCGGCGGCATCCCGATCATCCGACCGCTGCGCGAGTCGCTCGCCGGCGAGGACGTCACCCGGGTGATGGGCATCGTCAACGGCACGACCAACTTCATCCTGACCCGGATGACCGAGGAGGGCACCACCTACGCGGAGGCCCTCGCCGAGGCCCAGAGCCTGGGCTACGCCGAACGCGACCCCACCGCCGACGTCGAGGGCTACGACGCCGGCGCCAAGGCGGCGATCATCGCCTCGCTCGCCTTCGGCACCCGGGTTGTCGCCGGCGACGTCTACCACGAGGGCATCTCGTCGATCACCGCCGCCGACATCGCGTCGGCCGCCAGCCTCGACCACGTCATCAAGCTGCTGGCGGTGTGCGAGCGCCTCGAGGGCCCCGACGGCGCCGAGGTCGCGGTGCGCGTCCACCCGGCGATGGTGCCGGTGCAGCACCCGCTCGCCGGGGTGCGCGAGAGCTTCAACGCCGTCTTCGTCGAGGGCACCGCGGTCGGCGACCTCATGTTCTACGGGCGCGGCGCGGGCGGCGATCCCACCGGGTCGGCGGTGCTGGGCGACCTCGTCGACGCGGCGGTCAACCTCCACAAGGGCGCCCACGCCACGATCGGCATGGGTGGCCGGGCCCAGATCCGCCCCATCGACGACCAGCAGAGCCCGTTCTACCTGTCGATCGACGTGGTCGACCGGCCCGGCGTGCTGCGGTCGATCGCCGAGGTGTTCGAGCGCCATGGCGTGTCGATCCGTTCGCTGGAGCAGGAGGGCATCGGCGACGCGGCGCGCATCGTCATGATCACCCACCGTGCCCGCGAGGCCGACCTCCAGGCGACGGTCACCGATCTGCGCGACCTGCCGACCGTGCACCGGGTGGGCAGCATCATCCGGGTCGTCGGCGCCGAGGGCTGACCGGGTGCGCTACCTGAGCACCCGCGGGGGGAGTCCGCCGGCCGGCTTCGCCACCGCCCTCCTCGGCGGCCTGGCGCCCGATGGTGGGCTCTACGTGCCCGAGGAGTGGCCCGAGATCGACGTCCACCCGTCGGTCGAGCGCTACCAGGACGTCGCGGTCGAGGTGATCGCCCCGTACGTGGCCGACGACATCGCACGCGACGAGCTGAGCTCGCTGGTCGAGGACGCCTACGCCCGCTTCGACGACCCGGCGGTGGTGCCGGTGCGCGCCCTCTCCGACGGGCTGCACGTGGCCGAGCTGTTCCGGGGGCCGACCCTCGCGTTCAAGGACATCGCCCTCCAGCTCGTGGGGCGGCTGATCGACCGGGAGCTGACCCGCCGCGACGAGACCGCCACGGTGCTCGTGGCCACGTCGGGCGACACCGGCTCGGCCGCCATCGAGGCCTGCCGGGGCCGCGACCGGGTGAGCATCGTCGTGCTCCACCCACGCGGCCGCGTCAGCGAGATCCAGCGTCGCCAGATGACGACCGTCGTCGAGCCGAACGTCCACAACGTGGCGATCGACGGCAACTTCGACGACTGCCAGGACCTCGTGAAGGCCGCCTTCGCCGACACCGACCTGCGGCGGGAGCTCGGCCTCATCGCCATGAACTCGATCAACTGGGCCCGGGTGATGGCCCAGGTCGTCTACTACGTGACCTCGGCGGCGGCGGTCGCGCCCGACGGCGGCCCGGTCTCGTTCTCGGTGCCCACCGGCAACTTCGGCAACGTGCTCGCCGGCTGGGTGGCCGCCCGGGGCGGGGTCGACGTGGAGCGCTTCGTCGTCGGCTCCAACCGCAACGACATCCTCACCCGCTGGATCGACTCGGGGGTGATGGAGGCCCGCGGCGTCGAGCCCACCCTCAGCCCGTCGATGGACATCCAGATCTCGAGCAACGTCGAGCGCTACCTGTGGGAGATCGGCGGCCGTCGGGGGTCGGTGGTCGCCGAGCAGATGGCCGACCTGCGCGCCCGGGGCTCGTTCCGGATGCCGCCCGAGCAGCACGAACAGGTGCGGGCGATCTTCGCCGGCGCCTGCGTCGACGACGAGCAGACCCTCGCCGAGATCGCCCGGGTCCACGCCGAGTCGGGGATGCTGATCGACCCGCACACCGCGGTGGCGGTCGCCGCCGCCCGACGGATCGAGCGCGGCGAGGGGCCCCGGGTGGTGCTGGCCACCGCCCATCCGGCCAAGTTCCCCGACGCGGTCGAGCAGGCCACCGGGGTCCGGCCCGAGTTGCCCGCCCACCTCGCCGACCTGCTCGACCGTCCCGAGGCGTCCACCCCGCTCGCCTCGGACCCCGACGTCCTGGCGGACTTCCTGCGCACCACCGTCGGGCGCTGACACCGCGACCGCCGGTTGCCCTCGCGATCGGGCCGCGCGGTCGGAGCGGCGGGTGGCGCGGTCGGAGCGGCGGGTGGCGGTCGGTATCGTCGCCCCATGCCCGAGCCCGCCGTCGGCCCCGCCCCGGTGTTACATCCGGGGTCTGACCCCGGATGTAACGGTTGGTGGCCGGATCCGTGGCGGCGGCACCAGTCGCGGTACCACGACGGGCGGCTGTGGACCGAGCACGTCGCCGACGGGGGACTGTGCAGCGTCGACTCCACCCCGGTCGCCGACCTGCCACGGTCGCGCCCGCCGTCGCCGCTGTCGAGCCCCACCGAGGGGCTCGGACCCCGCGTCCTGGCGGGCACCGGCCCCGGCGCCGACGACATCGACGCGCCGCTCCTCCTGGTCGACGCCCGGCCCGGTCCCGACGGCATCCGCCGCCTGCTGGCGGTGGACGAGACCGTCGTCGGCCGGGTGCGCGCCGACGTCCGGTCGCCTGCGCTCCGCCTCCTCGACCGCCTCGCCGCCACCGACGGCCGCCCGCCCGCCCGGGTCGTGGTCGACGCCCTCGCCGGGGCGGCTGGTCCCTCGGCTCCCCCCTCGGCGGACGC
>JAAYBP010000513.1 GCA_012730075.1 Acidimicrobiales bacterium
CCGCATCCACGCCGCCGCCCGGAAGAGCACCGCGGCGCGCTCCGTCGCCGGGGTGGCGTCCCACGGCCCGAACGCCTCGACGGCGGCGGCCACCGCGGCGTCGGCCTCGGCGGCCCCGCACCGGGCGGCGCGGGCGACGACCCGGTCGGGCCGTCCGGGGTCGACCGAGTCGAGCGTGGCGCCGGTCGTCACCCGCTCGCCGCCGATCACCGCGGGAACCTCGACGGTCGGGGCGTCGACCGCCCGGGCCACCGCGGCGGCGAACGCCTCGCGGGGCGCCGCGCGTCGCCACTCCCGGGTCGGCTCGGGCGTGTACGCCGTCGGGTCGGCGGGGTCGGTTTCGGGACGTCCCGGCGGGTCGAGGCCGGGTAGGTCGACGGGCGGCGGCGGGGTGACCAGGGCGTCGAGGTCGTCGCCCTCGGCGAAGCGGTGGCGCACGAAGCTCTCGTTGCTCGTGTTCTCCAGCAGGCGGCGCACGAGGTACGCCATGCCGGGCACCAGCTCGCCGACCGGGCAGTAGAGGCGCAGGCGGAGGCCCATGCGCCGGATCGCCTGCTGGAGCGGCTCGGCCATGCCGTGCAGCATCTGGATCTCGTAGGCGGTGTCGGGCAGGCCCTTCGCTCGGGCGTACTCGACGGCGTGGGCGAGCGAGCGGACGTTGTGGCTGGCGAACGCGGCCCGCACCTCGCCGTGGTGGTCGAGCAGCAGGCGGGTGCAGCGCTCGTAGTTCGCGTCGGTGTGGTGCTTGTCCTCGTAGACCGGCACCGGCCAGCCCATCCGCCGGGCGAGGACCGTCTCGGTGTCCCAGTACGCGCCCTTGACGAGGCGGATCGTCAGCGGCCGGTCCCGCAGCGACGACACCGCGATCAGGCGGGCGAGGTCCTCGCGGCTGTCGCGCAGGTAGGCCTGCACGACGACACCGAGGTCGACGTCGGCCAGCTCGCCGTCGACCGCCAGTTCGGTGAGGGCCTCGAGCGTCAGGTCCTTCACCTCGGCGTGCTCCATGTCGACGTGCACGGTCGCCCCGACCTCGCGGGCCCGCGCCACGACGGTGCGCAGCCGCCGGTCGAGGGCGGCGAGGCCGCGCTCGCGGGTGAGCGGGTGGAGGTGGGCGGAGAGGGCGGTCGGCTTGACGCTGACGTTCACCCGCGGCCGGGGCCCCAGGTCGTCGGTGTCGAGGCGGGCCTGGGGCGCCCACCCGGGAGCGGCGGCGCCGAGCGCGTCGAGCAGGGAGAGCACGCGGGCGAGGTAGCGGTCGGCCTCGCCCTCGACGAGGGTGCGCTCGCCGAGCAGGTCGACCGTCGCCGCCGTACCCGCCGCCCACAGGCGGGCCACCCCGGCCACCGCCTCGTCGGGCGTGGTGCCGAGGATGAACTGCTCGGCCATGCGGGTGACGTTCTCCCGCACGACCCGGGCCTCGATCCGCCGCCCGAACGGGACGTGCGACGCCACGTCGACACCGAGGTCGAGCAACCGGGGCACCCCGTCGCCGTCGAGGTGCTCCTCCAGGTGACGGGCGACGTCCTCGTCGCCGTCGAGCACCGGGAACACGTCGACGAACCGGAGCAGCCGGGTCCGGAACGCGTCGTTCGCCATCGCCCG
>JAAYBP010000514.1 GCA_012730075.1 Acidimicrobiales bacterium
GCCGGCGGTACCGGGTCGAGGCCGAGACGACGGTCGCCGTCGTGCCGATCGGGTACGCCGACGGCGTGCGCCGCCGCCTCGGGGCCGTCGACGGGGAGGTGCTGATCGGCGGGCGGCGGTGCCCGATCGCGGGCACGGTCACCATGGATCAGGTCACGGTCGATTGCGGGCCCGACGCCCGGGTCGAGCGCGGGGACGAGGTGGTGCTGATCGGCCGCCAGGGCGACGAGGAGATCACCGCCGCGGAGTGGGCCCGGCGGCTCGACACCATCGGCTACGAGATCACCTGCGCCATCGGGCCCCGGGTGCCCCGGGTCCACGTCCGCCGCTCCGGCTGATTCGGCTGATCCGGCGGGTCCCGCCGGCGTGTCCGGCGGCGAATCGCCGGCGAATCGCCGCCGGAGAGGCCGACGGTCGGACGTCTGACCAGGGGCGGAGCCGCCGAACGGGCCCGGGCGAATCGCCGCCCACCCCGCGGCGCCGCCCCGTGGGACCGTCCGGGGCGACGCCGGGGCCGTCGCGTGCGACGATGGCGCCCATGCGCGGCAAGACCCTCCTCCGGGCCGGCGCGGTCGTGGGCGCCGTGGTCGTCGCCGAGCGGCTGCTGGCCCGACGCATCCGGAACCGGCGAGACCCCGAGCACGACGAGCTGCTCGTCCCGCCCGACGACGTGCGCCACCTCACCGTGCCGTCCCGCGACGGCGGGACGCTCCACCTCCTCGAGCGGGGCGAGGGTCAGCCGGTCCTGCTGGTGCACGGCATCACCCTCAACGCCGAGCTGTGGGCGCCGCAGCTCCACGGCCTGGCGGGAGACTTCCGGGTGCTCAGCCTCGACCAGCGCGGTCACGGGCGCTCGACCGCAGGCGCGGACGGCTACGGCATGGGTCAGCTCGGCGACGACATCGCCGCGGTCATCGAGGGCCTCGACCTGCACGACGTGCTGCTCGTCGGCCACTCGATGGGTGGCATGGCGTCGCTCACCTTCGCGGTCGACCACCCCGAGCTGCGCCGCGAGCGCCTCGCCGGGCTCGGCCTGGTCGCCACCTCGGCCGGCCCGCCGATCGTGCCCGCCCTCGTGCCGCGGGCGGTCGCCCTCGGCGCCTGGTTGATCGACCGGCTCGACGACGGCCGGCCCGTGCCCAGCCTGCGGTTCAGCGGCAACGACCTGTCGCTGTTCATGATCCGCAGCGTGTTCGGCAAGAACCCGTCGGCGGCGGCGATAGAGCAGGTGCGGGCCTCGATCGAGGGCACCGACGACGAGGCCATGATCCGGCTGTTCAGCGGGATCATCGGCGACTACGACACCGTCGAGCACCTCGGCGACATCGACGTGCCCGCGTTCGTCGTGGTCGGCACCCGCGACCTCCTGACGCCGGTGCCCTTCGCCCGGGTCATGGGCGAGCGCCTGCCCGACGCGGAGCTGACGATCCTGCCCGAGGCCGGGCACCAGCTGATGCAGGAGCGTCCGGACGCCATCGACCAGCTCGTGCGCGACCTGGCCAAGCGCGCCGCCGGCTGAGCGGACGGGCCCGACGGTGCGGATCCTCCTCGTCGAGCCGTGGCTCACCGGC
>JAAYBP010000098.1 GCA_012730075.1 Acidimicrobiales bacterium
GGCGAGCGGGGCCACCACGCGGAACTCCGTGGAACCGCCGGCGGGCACCTCGACCCGGGCGAACCCGACGAGGCGGGGCGGACGGTGGCCGTCGACCGGCGCGGCGTAGACGCCGACGACGTCCGCGCCGTCGCGACCTCCCGTGTTGCGCACGGCGCCGACCGCGACGATCGACCCGTCCTCGACCGTGACGGCGACGTCGTCGACGGCGAAGGTCGTGTACCCCAGGCCGAACCCGAACGGGAACGTCGGGGGCGTCCCCTCCGCCGCCAGGTGCCACCACCCGTGCGAGCGGTCGTAGCGGAACGAGGTGGCGTCGCGGTCGAACGGTGGGAGGTCCGCCTCCTCGACCGGCACGCTGAACGGCAGCCGCCCCGACGGCTCGACCGCGCCGGTGAGGACGTCGGCGAGACCCGGGCCGGCCTGGCTGCCGCCGTACCAGGCCTGCACGAGCGCGGGGACGTCGTCGATCCACTCGGAGCACAGCACCGCGCTGCCGGCCTGGATCGCCACGACCGTGCGCGGGTTGGCGGCCGCTACCGCGCGCAGCAGGGCGACCTGCTCGTCGGGGAGGCGGAGCGACGCGCGGTCGCCGCCCTGGCTGAAGCCCCGGTCCCGGCCGTCGAGGTGGGCGGGCCGGACCGGAAGGCCCGCCTCCACGACGGCAGCCACCTCCGCCTCGAACGCGGCGACGACGTCGGGCTCGTCCGCCGACGGGAACATCGCGGGCAGCGACGGATCGGTCGCCCCGATGTACTCGCCCTCGTCGAGGTGCGTGTAGCCGACCACGACGAGGGCGACGTCGGCCCCGGCGGCGACCGTCGCGGCGCGGGCGGGATCGGATCCGTCGTCGTGGACGACGTCGAGCGTCGCGTCGCGGAGTCCGTCGAGGACGGTGCGGCACTCGAGATCCCAGACGTCGCTCGATCCGCCGTCGCCCACGTTGACCGTGTCGGCCAGGGCGCCGACCACCGCCAGGCGCACGCCGGGAGCGAGAGGCAGGACCGGCTCGCCGCCGACCGGCTCGTTGCGCAGCAGCACCACCGACCGAGCGGCCACCTCCCGGGCCAGGGTCCGGTGGTCGTGGCCGACGACCGCGCCCGGCCCGGGGGCGGGCGCGGACAGGACGTCGTGGAACCGAAGCCGGGTGGCGACGACGCGCTCGACCGCGGCGTCGACGTCGGCCCAGTCGGCCTCGCCGGACTCGAGCGCGGCGGGCAGGTGCTGCTGGCGGACCATCCGGTACGGCATCTCGACGTCGAGCCCGGCGGTGACCGACGTCGCCGCGTCGCGCAGGCCGAAGATCCAGTCGCTGATGACGAAGCCCTCGAAGCCCCACTCGCCCCGCAGCACGTCGCGGATCAGCGTCGGGCTCTGGCCGCACCACTCGCCGTTCACCGAGTTGTAGGCGGTCATCACCGCGGCGACGCCCTCGTCGACGATCCGCCGGAAGTGCGGCAGGTACACCTCGTGGAGGGAGACCTCGTCGACCTCGACGTCGACGCTGAAGCGGGCGTTCTCCATCGAGTTGCACGCGAAGTGCTTCACGCACGCCATCACGTGGCGCTGGAGGCCGCGGGTCAGGGCGGCGCCCATCTCGCCGACGTGGTGGGGGTCCTCGCCGTAGGTCTCCTGGGCGCGACCCCACGCCGGATGGCGCAGCACGTTCACGCACACCGCCCCGGTGAGGTCGGCCCCGGCGGCGCGCAGCTCGCGTCCGATCGCCTCGCCGACGCGCTCCTCGAGGGCGGGGTCCCACGTGGCGCCGCGTGCCATCGACACCGGGAAGCAGGTGGCGTTGCCCACCACCGCGCCGCGCGGCCCGTCGGCGAAGGCGAACCCGGGGAACCCGACCCGCTCGACGCGTGCCGCCCCGAACGGAGCCTGGTGGTAGCCGTCGGCGCCGAGGAACCGGAGGCCGGCCCACGTCGGCGCGTCGCCGTCGAGGCACCAGAGCCGTTCCTCGGGGGCCATCGCCGCCACCAGGGCGCGGGCCGCCTCGGCGGGCGGGAGGTCCGACGCGACGGCGTCGTCCCAGGTCTCGATCGTCACGGTGCGCTCCTCCGTCGGGGACCTCGGCGGGCCGGAGTGTGCCAGGAGTCGGCGCCGATGACCTCGGCCGTCAATGCGGCCCGCCCCGACAGCGGGTGGCCCGGCGGTAGCGTCGGCGCCGTGACGCGCCATCCCGAGCTCGGCTTCTACACGCTGGCGGGTGCGCCCGAGGCCGCCCGCGACCTGGTCGCCGAGGTGCGCGACGCCGAGGCGATGGGCCTCGGCACCGCCTTCATCTCCGAGCGGTACAACATCAAGGAGGCCTGCGCCCTCAGCGGCGCGGCCGGGGCGGTGACCGACTCGATCCGCGTCGCCACCGCGGCGACGAACCACAACACGCGGCACCCGCTCGTCACCGCGTCGTTCGCGACGACGATGCACTCGCTCACCGGCGGTCGCTTCACGCTGGGGCTCGGGCGGGGCATCCCCCTGTTGCAGGACATCTTCGGCATCGGTCGGATCACCACCGCCGAGATGGAGGACTTCGCCGGGCTGATGCGACGCCTGTGGGCGGGCGAGACGATCCTCGGCCACCAGGGGCCGGCCGGCTCGTGGCCGGTGCTGCGCCTCGACCCCGACCTCGTGTGCGACATCCCGCTGGCGCTCGTGGCGTTCGGGCCCAACAGCCTCGCCCTCGGCGGCCGGGCGTTCGACGACGTGATCCTCCACACGTACTTCACCGACGAGACGCTGGAGCGGAGCGTCGCGGCCGTGAAGCGGGCCGCGGAGGAGGCCGGACGCGACCCGGCCACCGTGCGGGTGTGGTCCTGCTACGGCACCGTCGGCGACCACCTGCCCGAGCCGCTGCGCCTGCGCAAGACGGTCGGCCGCCTGGCGAACTACCTCGTCGCCTACGGCGAGCTGCTCGTGCGGACCAACCGTTGGGATCCGGCGGTGCTGGCGACGTTCCGCGCCGACCCGGTGGTGGGTTCGATCATCGGCCCGCTCGACCAGCTCGCCACGACCGAGCAGCTCGAGCACATCGCCACCCTGCTCCCCGACGAGTGGCTGGCGCCCGCCGCCACCGGCTCGCCCGAGCAGTGCGCCACCGCGGTGCGCGGCCAGTTCGACCTCGGCGCCGACGCGGTGATCCTCCACGGCGCCACGCCCGCCGAGCTGGCCCCGGTCGTCGCCGCCTACGCCGCATCCGCCTGAGCGCAGGCCGCGCCCGCGGCGCGATGACCGGACGCCGGCCACCGCCGACGCCGACCTGCGGCCGGGCCGGCGTCGCCGATCCGGTGGCGGAACAAGTAGGGCGCCGGGGCGTTGATGCGGGGCAACGCAGAAGGGACCGCACGATGAGCACGACCACGATCGACGTCCGCCCCGCCGACGACCGCTTCCACACCCGCCTGTCGTGGCTCGACAGCCACCACAGCTTCAGCTTCGGACCGCACTTCGACCCGGCGAACGTGGGCCACGGCCTGCTGCTGGTGGCGAACGACGACGTCGTCGCCCCCGGCGGCGGCTTCGGGTCGCACCCGCACCGCGACATGGAGATCGTGACGTGGGTGCTCGACGGGGAGCTGGAGCACCGGGACTCGGCGGGCAACCACGGGGTGATCCGGCCCGGCCTCGCCCAGCGGATGAGCGCAGGGTCCGGGATCGTCCACTCCGAGGAGAACCGGTCACGGGACCTACCGGTGCACTTCCTCCAGATGTGGGTGGTGCCCGACGAGGTCGGCATCGAGCCCGGCTACGAGCAGCTCGACGTGTCGGACCGCCTCGTCGACGGCGCCCTGGTGACGGTGGCGTCCGGGCGCGGCCACGAGGGCGCGGTGCACCTGCACCAGGCCGGCGCCGCGATGCACGTCGCCCGGCTCGGCGCCGGCGACCCGGTCGAGGTGCCCGCCGCCCCGTTCGTCCACGTGTACGTGGCGCGCGGTGCGGTCGAGCTCGACGGCCGGAGGCTCGGCACCGGCGACGCCGCCCGCCTCACCGACGCCGGGGTGGTCACGGTCGTCGCGACCGAGCCCGCCGAGGTCGTCGTCTGGGAGACCGACTCCGTCGCCCACCGCTGAGGTCGAGGCGCGCGTCCCGGTCGACGACCGCGCCGCGACCGACCTCTCCCCCGGTGCCGGCGCCGCCTCAGCCGTCGGCGCCGAGAATCCGCCTGTTACATCCGGGTCTGACCCCGGATGTAACGCCGCGACGCCTTCGGTCCTCGCGCCGGGTCGGTGCGGCCGCCTCAGCCGTCGGCGCCGACGGTGGCGGGCGTCCGCTCGTCGCGGTCGACTGCCGCATCGAGCTCGTCCTCGTGTTCGAGCTGCTCGATCAGGTGCTCGCCCTCGACGTCGAGGTCGGGCAGGAGCCGGTCGAGCCAGGCCGGGAGCCGCCAGGCGCGCTCGCCGAACAGCGCCATGGTGGACGGGACGATGATCATGCGGACGATCGTGGCGTCGAGCAGGACCGCGGTGGCGAAGCCGACCCCGAACATCTTGATGATGGGGTTGTCGCCGAGGATGAAGCTGCCGAACACGCTGATCATGATCAGGGCGGCGGCGGTGATCACCCGGGCGGAGCTGGTGAGGCCGGTCAGCACGGCGTGGCGGGCGTCGCCGCCGCGGACGTAGTCCTCCCGGATGCGGGAGAGGATGAAGACCTCGTAGTCCATCGACAGGCCGAAGAGGATCGCGAACATCAGCAGCGGCAGGAAGCTGATGATCGGCACCGTCTCCTCCAGCCCGATCAGGCCCATCAGCCAACCCCACTGGAAGATGGCCACGAGGACGCCGAAGCTAGCGGCGATGCTGAGCAGGATCGCGATGGCGGCCTTGATCGGTACGAGCAGCGAGCGGAACACGAGGAGCAGCAGCAGCATCGTGAGGCCGATGACGAGGCCCATGAACACCGGCAGGGCGGCGGCCATCTTGTCGGCGACGTCGATCAACACCGCGGTCTGACCGGTGGTCTCGATGCGGGCGCCGGTGCTCTCCTCGATGGCGGGGGCGACGTCGCTACGCAACCGGTGGACGAGGTCCTCGGTCTCCGCCGACGAGGGTCCGGTCGTCGGGATCACCGAGACGATGGCGGTGTCGCCCTCGGCGTTGGGCACCGGGGCGCCGACCGCCGCGACCCCCGGGACCTCGGCGAGGTCGGCCGCGACCGCCTGCATGGCCGTGGCCGGGTCGCCGGCGTCGCGCGTGTCGACGACGACGGTGAGCGGGCCGTTGAAGCCCGGTCCGAAGCCGGCGGCCAGCAGGTCGTAGGCCTTGCGCTCGGTCGTGTCCGGCGGGGACGAGCCGGCGTCGGTCATCCCGAGCCGCATCGACAGGACCGGCACCGACAGCACCGCGATGAGCGCCAGCCCGGCGGCGAGGGAGATGCCGGGACGGGCGATAACGGCCCGCGCGAAGCGTCCGCTCAACGTCTGGGCTCCCTCGGACGCGGATCCGGTGCGGGCGCGGCCGATCCGCCAGCGGTCGATGTTGGTGCCGGCGAAGGCGAGCATGGCGGGTAGGAGGGTGACCGCGATGGTGACCGCGAGGAGCACGGCGAGGGCGGCGCCGAGGCCCATGGCGGTGAGGAAGGGGATCCCGATCACGAGGACGCCCAGCAGGGCGATCACGACGGTCATACCGGCGAAGACGACGGCGCCCCCGGCGGTGGCCACGGCGCGGGCGGCGGACTCCTCGACGTCGTGGCCCTCGGCGAGGTTCTGCCGGTGCCGGGTGACGATGAACAGGGCGTAGTCGATGCCGACGGCGAGGCCGATCATCGTGGCGAGGGTCGGCGCGGTGGACGACACCTCGGTGAAGCCCGCGACGACGGTGATGCCGCCGAGGGCGACCGAGACGCCGACGAGGGCGGTCAGGATCGGGATGCCCATGGCGACGAGCGAGCCGAAGGAGATCAGGAGCACGACGATCGCGACCCCGAGGCCGATCATCTCGGACGTGTGGGCCTCCTCCTCCTGGCGGGTGAGGTCGCCACCGTGCTCGACCTGGACACCCGCCTCCTCGGCGGCGGCACCCGCGGCGTACAGGGCGTCGAGCTGCTCGTCGGTGACCTCCGCCGCGGTCGTGGCGTAGCGCACGTCGACGAACCCGACCGTGCCCTCCGGCGAGATCGTCCCGGTGGTGAAGGGATCCGACACGGCCTCGACGCCGGGGGCCTCGGCCATGTCGGCGAGAGCGGCCTCGACGCCGGCGCGGGCGGTGCCGTCGTCGAGGCGGGCGGGCGCCTCGACCGCGAAGACGACCCGGGCGGTCGACCCGGTCTGCTGCGGGAAGCGGTCCTCCAGGAGGTCCATGGCGTCCTGCGACTCGGTGCCGGGGATCGAGAACTCGTCGTCGAGGCTCCCACCGATCGATGCGGCCAGGGCGCCGACCCCGACGAAGGCGACCAGCCACAGGACCAGCACGAGCCGGCGACGGCGCACGGACCAGTGGCCCAGGCGGTAGAGGAACTTCGACATCGATCAACCTCGGGCCGTCGTCGGCGCCCGCCGGAGTGCGGACGGCGAAACGGTAATGGCAGGTCTGCCAAACGACAACTCCGTCTATCGTCATGTGTGCCGTTCGGCGGTAGGTTGGGGAGATGCGCACCCCGACCCCGCCCGCCGACGGCTGGCGGGAGCGCAAGAAGCGGCTCACCCGGGACGAGTTGCAGCGCACCGCCATCGAGATGTTCCGCGCCCGCGGCTACGAGGACGTCACCGTCGAGGAGATCGCCGCCGCCGCCGCCGTGTCCCCGCGCACGTTCTACCGGTACTTCCCGGCCAAGGAGGACCTGGTCCTCGGCAGCCTCGACGAGCTGACCGACGGCATCGTCACCGCCCTCGCCGCGCGCCCGCCCGACGAACCGGTGCTCGACTCCGTCCGGGCGGCCGCCATCGAGGTGGCCCGCGCCGTCGCCGGAGACCACGAACGCAACCGGGCCGTCAACGAGATCCTGATGGCCACCCCCGTGCTCCAGCAGCGCGGGGCCGAGCGTCGCCCCCACGTCGAGGCCGCGCTCGTGCCCTTCGTCGCCGGGCGGCTGGGCCTCGACCCCGATCAGGACCTCATCCCCGCGCTCGTCGCCGGCTGCACCATCGAGGCCTGCCGGGCCGCGATCACCCACTGGTCGACCCACGGCTCCCGTGGCGAGGTCGCCGAGCACATCGACCGGGCGCTCCAGGCCCTGGCCGTCGGCTTCGACCGGAC
>JAAYBP010000515.1 GCA_012730075.1 Acidimicrobiales bacterium
GCCACGCGCGTGGCCAAGGCCCAGCAGCGCGCCAACGAGGCCCGCCCCTACAGCGAGCTGCTGACCGAGGTGATCCAGCACCTGGCCGAGAACGGCGGCATCACCGACCACCCGCTGCTCAAGCCGGCCGAGACCGTCACCCGCACCGGGTTCGTCGTGATCTCGTCGGACCGTGGCCTGGCCGGTGGCTACAACTCGTCGGTCATCCGTGCGGCCGAGCGCGAGATCAACGGCCGCCAGAGCGACGGGCAGGACTACGCCCTGATCACCGTCGGACGGAAGGCCGAGGGCTACTTCGCCTACCGCAACTACCGCATCGAGAAGGCGGTCACCGGGGTCAGCGACTCGCCCAGCTACGACGACGCCGTCGCCGTCGGGGAGGTCGTCACCGACCTGTACACCTCCGGCGCCGTGCAGGAGGTCGTCCTCGTCTTCACCCGGTTCATCTCGATGGGCCAGCAGCAGGTCGCGGTGCGGCGGTTCATGCCGCTCACCGGCGTCGGCCAGGAGGCCGCGCATCCCGACCGGGCGTCGGCGGCGTACGAGTTCGAGCCCTCGCCGGGCCCGATCCTCGAGTCGCTCCTGCCGCGCTACGTCACCGCCCGCCTCTACGCCGCCATGCTCGACTCGGCGGCCTCGGAGCACGCCAGCCGCCAGCGGGCCATGAAGGCCGCCACCGACAACGCGGAGGAGCTGATCGTCAAGCTCACCCGCGTGATGAACCGGGCCCGCCAGGACAGCATCACCAACGAGATCATGGAGATCGTCGGCGGGGCCGAGGCCCTGCGCGCCGCCAAGGGCGACCCCGACGACCTGCTGCTCGACCAGGTCTGGCCGCCGGACCCGTTCGACCACTCGTTCCCCACCCCGCACCGCACCTCGCACTTCGCAGGAGACTCCCAGTGACCACCACCGAGCCGCAGACCGAACTCAAGGACGGTCGCGTCGTCACCGTCGCCGGACCCGTCGTCGACGTCGAGTTCCCGCCGGGCGCCATGCCCGAGATCAACACCTGCCTCTCGATGACCATCGAGGCCGGGGGCGAGAGCACCGAGGTGCGGGCCGAGGTCGCCCAGCAGATCGGCGACGGCCGCGTCCGGGCGATCTGCCTGAAGCCGACCGACGGTCTCCGCCGTGGTCAGGCGGTCCGCAACACCGGGGCGGGCATCACCGTGCCGGTGGGCGACGTCGTGCTGGGGCACGTGTTCAACGTGATCGGCGAGCCGCTCGACATCAGCTCCGAGGAGCTGGGCCAGGTCGACACCCGCTGGGAGATCCACCGCGACGCCCCGACGTTCGACTCGCTCGAGCCGTCGGCCCAGGTGTTCGAGACCGGCATCAAGGTCATCGACCTGCTGACCCCGTACAAGCAGGGCGGCAAGATCGGCCTGTTCGGCGGCGCCGGCGTCGGCAAGACGGTGCTCATCCAGGAGATGATCCGCCGCGTCGCCCAGAACCACGGTGGTGTGTCGGTGTTCGCCGGGGTGGGCGAGCGCACCCGTGAGGGCACCGACCTCATGATCGAGATGGACGAGGCCGGGGTGCTCGAGAAGGCCGCCCTGTGCTTCGGTCAGATGGACGAGCCGCCGGGCGTGCGCCTCCGGGTCGCCCTCTCGGCGCTGACGATGGCCGAGTACTTCCGTGACGTGCAGCAGCAGGACGTGTTGCTCTTCGTCGACAACATCTTCCGGTTCACCCAGGCCGGCTCCGAGGTGTCGACC
>JAAYBP010000099.1 GCA_012730075.1 Acidimicrobiales bacterium
CGAAGGCCTCCGCCCCCGGGTCGGTCGCTTGTGGTTCAGTGGTCGTCATGATCGGTGTCCTTCCTGCCGAAGCCCCAAGCCTCGGCCGGTCAGGCCAACCGAGTTACACCGTTGTTCTTACAGTCCCCTACTCCGTGGGGCGGCAGGTGGCGCCGGGCGGAGGGGCCGACGCCCGGTAGAAGGCGGGATCGGACGGGTCGTCGGGGTCACCGGCGACCGCCTCGTCCGGGACGGTCGTCGTCGGGCCCGGGGTCGCCTCGTCCCCGGGGGTCGCCTCGGCGTCGGGGTCCCCGGCACCGGCCCCGGTCGTGGCGGTAGCCGGGTCGGTGGTGGTCGTCGGCACCTCGTCGGGGGTCCGGGGCACCTCGGCGAGTCCGGGCCAACCCAGGCCGGTGCGGATCATCACGTCGACGCCGCTCGGCAGGTCGGTGACCTCCTGGTAGAGCGGCGAGTCGGCGAGCTGCGCCCCGACGGTGCGGGCGGCGTCGACCCCGCCGGGCCGGTACTGCACGACGGTGGGCAGTCCGGTGCCGGTGTCGGCGCCGGGCACGACGGTGGCGAAGCCCCGCGCCGCCAGCTCGGCGGTGACCTCGGTCGCCTGGTTCGCGGTGCCGGTTCCGTTGCGGACCTGCACCACCACGTCGCCGGGGTCGACCGTCGCCGGCGGGGCGGACGGGTCGACCGCCGCCACCTGGCGGAACCGGGCCAGGATCGGCTCCGCCTCCTCCTCCCGCAGGTACAGGTAGGCCGGGCCGCCGCGGGGCGCGTCGTCGACCGGCAGGGTGTAGGTGACGAGGTCCGCGGGGTCGAAGCTGCGGAAGCTGCGGCTCAGGTCGACGACCGACTGGAGCTCGAGGCCCTCGTCGTAGGACACGCTGAGGACGCCGACGTCGAGCAGGCGGCGCAGCGTGTTGAGGTTCCGGGCGCCCTTGTTGATCGCCTGGCGCAGCGCGAGCTGGATGAAGAGCTGCTGGCGCCCCTGGCGGGAGAAGTCCTCGCCGGGGTCGCGGTGCCACCGGCCGTCGGCGTCCTGCACCTGGTAGTCCTTCCGCACCCGGGCGAAGCCGAGGGCCTGACGGGGCCCGAGCACCCAGCAACCGGCCTCGGGGATCGACAGCTCGACCGTGCTGCGCGACCGGGTGGGGTGCGGGAACCACACCGGGATGCCGCCCACCAGCGACACCAGCTCGCGGAACCCCGCGAAGTCGACCTGGAGGTAGTGGTGGATCGGGATGCCGAAGTTCTCGTCGATCGTCCGCACGAGCAGCTCCGGGCCGCCGACCTCGAAGGCGCGGTTGATGCGCGACCGGCCGTGATCGGGGATCGGCACGTAGAGGTCCCGCGGGAACGACAGCACCTCCGCCGCCGCCGACCGCGGATCGACCCGCAGCACCATGATCGTGTCGGTCAGCCTCACGCCCGACGGGCGGCGTCGCACCACGTCGTCCTCGGCGAGGCCCGACGCGTCGTCGACCCCGACGATCAGGTAGTTGAGCGGGTCACCCGGCTCGACCTCGTCGGTGGCGAGCACCCCCTCGGTGAAGACGTGGCGCGTGACCCGGCTGACCCGATCGTTGCCGTAGGCGATCACCCCCGCCGTCGCCAGGGCGGCGACCAGGGCGGTGGCGTTGAACGCGATCAGGAGCCGCTGCGGCCAGGTGCGCCGCAGGCGTCCCCCTCCCGCCCGTCTCCCCCGATCGCGCGCCACGGCGGCGAATGTACCGGCCGCCCCGGCGAGCCAGAGGGCGGGCTAGAGGGGCAGGCCGAGGCCGCGGCCGATCACGAGGCGCTGCACCTCGCTGGTGCCCTCACCGATCTCGAGGATCTTGGCGTCGCGGTAGTGCCGGGCGACCGGGGTCTCGTCCATGAAGCCGTAGCCGCCGAACACCTGGGTGGCGTGGCGGGTGGCGGTGACGGCGGCCTCGGTGGCGTGGAGCTTCGCCACGGCCGCCGCCTGCGTGCAGGGCTGGCCCGCGTCGTGGAGCCAGGCCGCCTGGTAGGTGACCAGCCGGGCCGTCTCGTACAGGACGGCCAGGTCGGAGCAGCGGAACGCGGTGGCCTGGTTGGAGCCGATCGGCCGACCGAACGCGTGGCGGTCGTTCGCGTACGCGACCGACTGGTCGAGGCAGGCCCGGATGACCCCGACCGCCAGGGCGGCGATGGCGATGCGTCCCTCGTCGAGGATCGACAGGAAGTTGGAGAAGCCGCGGCCCCGCTCTCCGAGGAGGTGGTCCTCCGGAACCCGCGCGTCGACGAACGACAGGCCATGGGTGTCGGAGGCGTGCCAGCCCATCTTCCGGTACGGCGGGGCGACGGTGAACCCGGGGGTTCCCGACGGGACGACGATGGCGCTGATCTCGGGGCGACCCTCGGCCCCGGGCGGGTCGGTACGGGCCGTGACCGTCACGATCGACGTGATCTCGGTGCCCGAGTTGGTGATGAACGCCTTCTCGCCGTTGACGACCCACCCGTCGCCGTCGAGCACCGCCCGCGTGCGGGTGCCGCCGGCGTCGCTGCCGGCCTCGGGCTCGGTGAGGCCGAACCCGCCGAGGGCACGACCGGCGCAGAGGTCGGGCAGCCACCGCTGGCGCTGCTCCTCGGTGCCGAACCGGTAGATCGGGTTGGCGCCGAGCCCGACGCCCGCCTCGAGGGTGATGGCGAGCGACTGGTCGACCCGGGCGATCTCCTCGATGGCGATGCACAGCGTGGTGAGGTCGGCTCCCCCGCCGCCGTACTCCTCGGGGAACGGGATGCCGAACAGGCCCAGCTCCCCCATCTGGCGCACGACGTCGACCGGGAAGGTGTGGTCGCGGTCCCACGCCTCCGCGCCCGGCGCGATGACCGAGTCGGCGAAGTCGCGCACGACGGCGCGTAGTTGTTCCTGTTCGTCGGTGAACTCGATCGGCACGGCGCCGATCGTAGGGTCCGGCGCCGGATCCCTACGCTCCGGTGGTGGCCACCCGCTCCGACGTCGCCCCGCTGGCGGTCGTCGGCGGCCGGGTCCTGACCGACCTGGTCGACGTCACGTCGGACCTCGCCGCCCTCGACGGACCCGGCCGGTGGGCGGTCGTGCTCCCCTACTCGGGCGACCCCGTGTGCGCCCGGTTCGCGACCAGCCGGGCGGCCCGACCGTGGCCCGGACGACCCTGGCCGGGCGTGGCCGGCGGCGTCGACGCCTGGACGACGTCGCTCGACGGGGCCGCGTTCCGGGCCGGCGTGCAGAGGATCCGGGAGGCGATCGCCGCGGGCGACGTGTACCAGGTGAACCTCACCCGGCGGCTCTCGGCCCCGGCCCCCGTCGACGCCGACGTCGCCGCGCTCGGGGCCGCCCTCGCCGTCGGCAACCCGGCGCCGTTCAGCGCGGTCGTCCGCCTGCCCGCCCACGGCGTCCACGTGGCCTCGGCATCGCCGGAGCGGTTCCTCGAGCGCGACGGCGACCGCGTCTGGTCGTCGCCGATCAAGGGCACGGCGGCCACCGCCGACGGCTTCCTCGACAAGGACCGCGCCGAGAACGTGATGATCGTCGACCTGGTCCGCAACGACCTGGGCCGCTGCTGCGAGTGGGGGTCGGTCACGGTGCCGACGCTGTGCGGCGTCGAGGCCCATCCCGGGCTCCACCACCTGGTTTCGACGGTGGAGGGGCGCCTGCTCACCGGCGTTCGCTGGGCCGAGGTGGTGGCGGCCACGTTCCCGCCCGGCTCGGTGACCGGCGCGCCGAAGATCGCCGCGCTGCGGATGATCGACCGGCTCGAACCGGTCGACCGCGGCGTCTACTGCGGCGCGGTCGGCTGGGTCGACGGCGACCGCGGCACCGGCGCGCTCAACGTCGCGATCCGGACGTTCTGGCTCGACGACGGGCGGATCCACTTCGGGACCGGCGGCGGGATCACCTGGGGCTCGGACCCCGACGGCGAGTGGGCGGAGACGGAGCTGAAGGCGCACCGCCTCATCGGGCTGGCCAGCCGCGCGAGGGTGGGCCCGTGACGGCATCGGGACCCTGGGCCTGGCTCGACGGCACCGTGTGCCCGGTCGACGACGCCCGCGTCGCCGTCACCGACCACGGCCTGACCGTCGGCGACGGCGTGTTCGAGACGATGAAGGTGGTCGACCGCACCCCGTTCGCCCTCACCCGCCACCTGGCGCGGCTGCGCCGCTCGGCCGCCGCCCTCGACCTGGCGGTGAGCCTCGACGACGCGGCCCTGCGCGCCGCCTGCGCCGAGGTGATCGGTGCCGCGGCCGACGCCGGCGCGGAGGTCGGCCGGGTGCGCCTCACCGTCACCGGCGGACCGGGGCCGTCCGGCAGCGCCCGCGGCGACGCCGGACCGACCGTCCTCGTCGTGACCGGCCCGGTCGACCGCTGGGAGGAGACCACCGCGGTGCTCACCGTCCCCTTCACGCGCAACCCGACCTCCGCCCTGGCCGGGGTGAAGTCGACGTCCTACGCGGAGAACGTCGTGGCGCTCGGCCGGGCGCGGGCGGCGGGGGCCACCGAGGCGATCTTCGCCGACGTGCACGGCCGGCTCAGCGAGGGCACCGGGTCGAACGTGTTCCTCGTCCGCGACGGCGAGCTGCTCACCCCGTCGCTCGCCACCGCCTGCCTCGCCGGGATCACCCGCGAGCTGGTGCTGGAGGTCACCGACGGGCGCGAGGTCGACGACCTGACCTTCGCCGACCTGCGGGCCGCGGAGGAGGCGTTCCTCACCTCCAGCACCCGCGACGTGCAGGCGATCGCCCGGGTCGACGACACCGAACTCCCGGCGGCGCCGGGGCCGCGGACACGGGCGGCGGCCGCCGCGTTCGCCGCCCTCGCCGGGTCGGACCTCGACCCCTGAGGCCGGTCGGTTCGGTCGAGGGTCAGCCGGCGGCGCGCACGTGGGTGACGTCGCCGACCGCGAGCACCCGGTCGACGCCCTCGTCGGTGCGGACGACGAGCTGACCGCCGTCGGTGACGTCGACCGCGGTGCCGGTCAGGTCGTCGACGCCGAGGTCGACGCGCACCCGCCGGCCGAGCGTCGCCGAGCGGTCGCGCCACGCGGCCCACAGCCGGTCGCGATCGTCGTCGTCGAGCGCGGCGGGGTACCAGCGGTCGAGCGCGACGAGCCACGCCGCCACGACCGCCTCCCGCGTGGGGGCCGGCGCGCCCGCCGGGCCCGTCAGCTCGTCGAGGGCGACGGCGATCGGGTCGAGCTCCTCGGCCCGGCCGTCCGCGGAGACGTTGAGCCCCATCCCGACCACCACCGGAACGCGGGTGCGCTCGCGGCCCCGCGGCCAGCCCGAGGCGATGTCGGCGCCCGGCGGCCACGACGCCTCGGCGAGGATCCCGGCGAGCTTGCGCTCCGGCCCGCCGTCGACCGAGGCGACGAGGTCGTTCGGCCACTTGATCGACGGCGCCACCCCGACGACGGCCTCGACCGCCTCGGCCGCCGCGACGGCGACCGCCGGCGTGACCAGGTCGACCGACGCCGCCGGCGGGCGCAGCAGCACCGAGACGAGGAGCGTCCGGCCCGGGACGTCGTCCCAGGTCCGGCCCCGGCGGCCCCGGCCCGCGGTCTGGTGGTCGGCGACGAGCACGCGGCCCTCGCCGTCGCCGTCGGCGGCCGCCGCCAGCAGGTCGGCGTTGGTCGAGCCGGTCTCGACCACGTGGTCGACCGTGGCGAACCGGGTGCCCACGACCGCCTCGCGGACACGGTCGAGCGCGAAGGGACCGGGCATCGCCGCAGTCTGCCCTCGCGACGGGCGGCGCGGCCGATCCGACGACCACCGGCGTTCGTGGCCCGCTGTGCTTCTCGGCCCGGTGTGCTGGCCCCGACCGTCGCGTTTCGCCTAGGAAGGCGAGGTGCTCACCAAGATCCTCATCGCCAACCGGGGCGAGATCGCCGTCCGGGTGATCCGCGCCTGCCGGGAGCTCGGCATCGAGTCGGTCGCCGTCTACTCCGACCTCGACCGCGACGCCCTCCACGTGCGGCTGGCCGACGAGGCGTACGCGCTGGGCGGGCAGACCGCGGCCGAGAGCTACCTGAACACCGACCGGATCCTCGAGGTCATCGAGGCGAGCGGCGCCGACGGCGTCCACCCCGGCTACGGGTTCTTCTCCGAGAACACCGACTTCGCCCGGGCGATCACCGAGCGGGGCGTCACGTTCATCGGCCCGCCGCCGGAGGCGATCGAGGTCATGGGCGACAAGGTGTCGAGCCGCATCGCCGCCCAGGCCGCGGGCGTCGAGGGCGTGCCCGGCACCACCGAGTTCCTGACCTCCGGCGACGAGGTCGTCGCGTTCGGCGAGGAGCACGGCTGGCCGGTCGCGATCAAGGCCGCGTACGGGGGCGGCGGCCGCGGCATGCGCGTGGTGAACAGCGCGGACGAGGCCCACGCCGCCCTCGAGTCGGCGCAGTCCGAGGCGCTCAAGGGCTTCGGCCGCGACGAGTGCTACGTCGAGCGCTACCTCACCCGCCCCCGCCACGTCGAGATGCAGATCATCGGCGACCAGCACGGCAACGTCGTCTGGGTCGGCGAGCGCGACTGCTCGGCCCAGCGCCGCCACCAGAAGCTGATCGAGGAGTCCCCGGCGCCCAACTTCCCGGCCGAGACCCGCCAGGCGATGGGCGAGGCGGCGGTCCGGGTCGCCCGCGAGTGCGGCTACCACAACGCCGGCACCGTCGAGTTCCTCTACCAGGACGGCGAGTTCTGGTTCCTGGAGATGAACACCCGCCTCCAGGTCGAGCACCCGGTCACCGAGCTGGTCTCGGGCATCGACCTCGTCCGCGAGCAGATCCGGGTCGCGTCGGGCGAGCCGCTGAGCTTCGCCCAGGACGACATCGACCTCCGCGGCTGGGCGATCGAGGTGCGGGTCAACGCCGAGGACCCCGCCGGCGGCGCCTTCCTCCCGTCCCCCGGTCACATCACCGCGCTCGACGTGCCCCAGGGCTTCGGCGTCCGTTGGGACGGCGGCTACGCGGCGGGCGACGAGGTCAGCCAGTTCTACGACAACCTCGTCGGCAAGCTGATCGTCTGGGGCTCCGACCGCGACACCGCCATCGCCCGGATGGAGCGGGCGATCGGCGAGATGCGCATCGAGGGCATCAAGACCACCCTCCCCGCCGACCGGGCGATCCTCGCCCACGCCGACTTCCGCAACGGCGAGCACTCGACCAAGTGGGTCGAGGACGTCCTCGACCTGTCGGAGGTCGGCACCGAGCCCGCCGCCCCTGCGGCGGACGGCGAGGAGCCCGAGGAGAAGGTGCGCCGCGACGTCGACGTCGAGGTCAACGGCAAGCGGTTCTCGGTCGCGATGTGGATCCCGGCCTCGGCCGCCGCCCCGGTCGCCGCCGGATCGGCCGCCACCGCGGTCCGCCCCCGCCGCAAGGGCGGCGCCGGCTCGGCCCCCGCCGCCGGTTCGGGCCGGGTCGCGGTCCCGATGCAGGGCACGATCGTCAAGGTCACCGTCGCCGTCGGGGAGGACGTCACCAACGGCCAGACCGTGTGCCTCCTCGAAGCGATGAAGATGGAGAACGCCATCACCGCCGACAAGGACGGCAAGGTCGCCGAGATCCTGGTCGAGGCCGGTCAGGCCGTCTCGGCCGGCGACGTCGTCGTCGTCATCGAGTAGCGCCCGGGCCGGCCCCTCAGCGGGCCCGCACCACGACGGTGCCCGCGGCGCGGTCGGGCACCGAGCGTCCGAGCGGATCGAAGCCGGCCGCCAGGTAGAGGCACACGGCCACGAACAGCGCCAGGCCGTGCGGCACGAGGGCGACCAGGCCGGGCAGGGCGATGCGGATCGCGGACTCCCACCACAGCGGACAGCGACCGTTGCCGAGGCGCGCGACCCTCACCCCGGCGACGACCTTCCCCGCCGTCTGCCCCCACAGCGTGGTGCAGATCGTCTCGTAGACGACCACCAGGGCCACCGCGGGTCCGATCAGCAGCAGGTACTGCTGCGTGGTCGACAGGCCGAGGTCGTCGGCCGTGGCGTCGACGTCGAAGCCGGTGACGGCCATCATCGCCACGATCGTGATCACCAGGTAGGGCACGGCCAGCAGGAGGGCGTCGAACGCGCGGGCCAGCGCCCGCGGGCCCATCGGCGCCAGCGAGTTGACGCCGCGCGCCGGGAACCGGTCGCGGTCGACCGGCGCCAGCCCGGCGGGGGTGTCGTCGTCCATCCCGGCGCTCCCCTACTCCGCCGCGTCGGCCAGCGACTCGGCCAGCGCGGGGTGGACGAGCAGGCTCTCGACGATGTCGGTGACGCGCAGCCCGGCGGTGACGGCGAGCGCCAGCACCGAGATCAGTTCGGCCGCGTGCTGACCGACGATCGAACCCCCGAGCACGACCCCGGTCGCCGGGTCCGACACGATCTTGACGAAGCCGCGGGGGTCGTCGTTGATCAGCGCCTTCGCCGACGCCGAGAACGGGACCTTGGTGACCCGCACCTTGCGCCCCGACGCGAACGCGTCGGCCTCGGCCAGGCCGACGTCCGCGATCTCGGGATCGGTGAAGATCGCCGAGGCCGCCTTGTCGTAGTCGAGGTGGCGGTGGGGACGCTGGTGGAGGCCGAGGGCGTGCTCGGCGATCTTGCGGCCCTGCATCGACGCGACCGACGACAGCGGCAGCTTCCCCGACAGGTCGCCCGCCGCGTAGATGTGCGGCTGCGACGACCGGCAGTTGTGGTCGACGACGACGTAGCCGTGGTCGGTCTCGACCCCGGCCTCGTCGAGCCCGAGGCCCTCGGAGTTCGGCACCGAGCCGATGCAGAGCAGGGCGTGGCTGCCCCGGGCGGTGCGGCCGTCGTCGCAGTGGACGGCGACGCCGTCGCCGTCCACGTCGATCGCCTCGGCCCGGGCCCCCTTGAACAGGTTGACGCCGCGCCGGAGGAAGTCGTCCTCGAGGACCGCGGCGACCTCCGGGTCCTTCTGGGGGAGGACCTGCTGGCGGCTGACGATCAGGGTGACGTCGCTGCCGAACGCCGAGAACATGTGGACGAACTCCACGCCGGTCACGCCCGAACCGATCACCACCAGGTGCTCGGGGAGGACCGGCGGCGGATAGGCGTGGCGGGTCGTCAGGACCCGGTCACCGTCGGCCTGGGCGAAGTCGGGCACCCGGGGCCGGCTGCCGGTGGCGAGCACGATCGTGTCGGCCCCGACCACCTCGGCCGGGCCGTCGTGGGGGGTGATCTCGACCTCGTGCGGGCCGACCAGCCGGCCGCGACCGGCGACGATCCGCACCCCCTGGTCGTGGAGCAGCCCGGTCACCGACGCCTCGAGGCGGGCCTCGATGTCGCCGATGCGCCGGCGCAGGGCGTCGAGGTCGAGCGCGGGCGACGTGCTGGTCAACCCCATGCCCGCCGAGCGGCGCTGGTCGTTCATCGCCCCGCCGGTGGCGATCATCGCCTTGGACGGGATGCAGTCGCGCAGGTGCGCGGAGCCGCCGATGACGTCGCTCTCGATCAGGGTCACCTCGGCTCCGAGCCGGGCTGCGGTAGTGGCCGCCTGGTTGCCGGCGGGCCCTCCTCCGATGACGACGAAGCGGTGCACGGGACCCGAGGCTACCGACGCCCCCGGGCCCGCCGGTCAGCGGAGCGGTGGGCGCCGCTCAACAGATCGGCACGACCACGTCGAGGAGGGCCACCGCGGCGTCGTTCACCGTCGGATCGATGCGCACGTCGACCCCGGTGGAGCTGGCCTCGATCACCGCGGCCCGCATCTCCGCCATCGCCGCCTGCACCTCGGGGACGTCGAGGCCGACGATGCCGGTCACCTGCTCCGGGCCGAGCATGGTGATCAGCTCGGAGGCGATCTGAGCCGGCGGCACCTCCACCGACGTGACGGTGTCGCCGGTGGCGGGGTCGAGCGGGTAGCCGTAGGCGCCGGTGCTCGACGGCGTCTCCAGGGCGCCCGCGCTCAGGAGGTTCTGGCAGGCCCACGCCCGCGGGTCGAACACCGGCCCGCCGTCGACGTAGACGTCGGCGAGGTCGGCCTCGGCGGCCGCGTCGGCCTCCTCGACCATCCGCGCGCGGGACGCGTCGCGCTGGGTCCAACCCCAGACGCCGAGCCCCGCCCCCAGCAGCAGGCACACCAGGGCCGGCGCGACGAGGATCCGGCCGATCACGGTCGGCCCCACGGCCCGGCGACGTCCATCGCCGCAGGATACGGCGACCGCCCCGCTCCCGGGACGCGGTTGCCGACGGCGGCGCCGGGTGCGACGGTGGCGACATGGATGCCGTCCGCGTGGACCACGACGACCGGTTCGCCACCATCACCCTCGCCAACCCCACCCGTCGCAACGTCCTCGCCCTCGACGTGCTCGACGCCCTCACCGACGCCTTCGCCACCGTCGGCCGCAGCGAGGCCCGCGGCGTGATCCTCGCCGCCGAGGGTCCGGTGTTCTCGGCCGGTCACGACTTCGCCGACATGGTCGGTGCCGACCGTGCCACCGCCCGGGCCCTGTTCCGCACGTGCACCGACCTGATGGAGACCGTGCAGGGCATCGGCCAGCCGGTGATCGCCCGCGTGCACGCCCTCGCCACCGCGGCGGGCTGCCAGCTCGTCGCCACCTGCGACCTCGCGGTCGCCGCCGAGTCGGCCGGCTTCGCGCTCCCCGGCGGCCGCGGCGGGCTGTTCTGCCACACGCCCGCCGTCGCCGTCGCCCGCGCCGTGGGCCAGAAGCGCGCCCTGGAGATGGCCCTGACCGGAGACGTCGTCGACGCCGCCACCGCGGCCGACTGGGGGCTCGTCAACCGGTGCGTGCCCGACGACGAGCTCGACGCCGCCGTCGTCGACCTCCTGCACCGGGCCACGCGCGGCGGGCGCTGGTCGAAGGCCCTCGGCAAGCAGGGCTTCTACGAGCAGGTCGGGCGGCACCAGGCCGAGGCGTACGCGCTCACGATCGAGACGATGGCCGCCGCCACCCAGACCGACGACGCCCGCGAGGGCATCGCCGCGTTCCTCGAGAAGCGCCCCGCCGAGTACCCCTGAACCGGCCGCCCCACCCGGGATCTGGCCGCCGACGGCAGACGTGACGGGTGTCGCCCGCCCCCGGAGGCGTAACCTGCACGCGTGGACACGCCCTGGCAGAGCCCGATGACCGAACCCGCCCCGCCCACCGAGGCGACCCCGGCGGCCTCCTCGTCGAGTTCGTCGGCCGCGCCGTCGACCGCGATGGCGGTCGCCGGCATCGCGTCGCTCGGTGCCGGGGCGATCCACGCCGTGGCGATCGGCGTGCACGGCGAGCCGCGGCAGATGGCCTACGCCTTCACCGCCGTCGCCGTCGCGCAGCTCGCGTTCGGTGCGCTGGCGCTGGTCCGTGGCGGGCGCGCGGTGGCCACCGCCGGGGTTCTGGTGTCCGGCGCCGCCCTCGGCGGCTGGCTGATGGCCAAGACCACCGGCATCGGGTTCATCGACGGCCTCGGCGAGGCCGAGCCGGTCGAGATGGCCGACGGCGTCGCCGCCCTGCTCGCCGCGGTCGCGTTCCTGCCGTCGGTGCGGGAGTTGATCGCGCCCGGCGCGGTCGTCGGCCGTCCCCTCCCCCGCCCCACCGCCCTCCTGACCCGCAGCGCCGTCGGCATCGCGGTCGTCGGACTGTCGATCGCGGCGATGATCGCCACGTCCGACCACGACGCGTCGGGCCACTCGCACGGCGACGAGGCCGCCGCCGGCCACTCGCACGGCGATGTCGCCACCGGCGCCGATCACGAGGACGGCGACGACCACGAGCACTCGACGTCGAACGTCCCGTCGGTCGTCTACGACCCGACCCAGCCGCTCAACTTCAGCGGGGTCGACGGCGTCAGCCCCGAGCAGCAGGCCGCGGCCGAGAACCTGGTCGCCCTCACCCTCGCCCGGCTCCCGCAGTTCGCCGACGCGTCCGAGGCCGAGGCGCAGGGCTGGTCGTCGATCGGCGACGGGTTCACCGGCCACGAGCACCTGATCAAGTGGGACCTCATCAACGACGACAAGGTCCTCGACCCCGACTACCCCGAGTCGCTCGTCTACGACACCAGCGGCGGCGGGCGCCGACTCGTGTCGGCGATGTTCATGCTCCCGCAGGGCAGCACGCTCGACGACGTGCCCGAGCTGGGCGGCGCGCTCACCCAGTGGCACATCCACGACGACCTCTGCTTCACGCCCGGCGAGAACCCCCGGGTCGCCGGGATCACCAGCGTCGGCGGCACGTGCCCGAACGGCCTCCAGAAGCTCGAGCCGGTGCCCATGATCCACGTCTGGATCGAGCCCCACCCGTGCGGCCCGTTCGCCGCCCTGGAGGGCGTGGCCGCCGGACAGGTCCGCGAGGGTGAGACCCACCTCTGCGACCACGTCCACGGCGGCGGCTGACCCACCGCCTCGACCCGGCTCCCGCCGGCGCCGCGCCGGCGCGCTTCAGCCCGACGTCGCGCCGCTCCCGGAGGCCGCGTGTTCGTGTGGTTCGTCCTCGGCGGGAGTGACGATCTCGACGATCGTGATCGCCCGGGCGGGACAGGCCTCGGCCCCGCCCCAGGCGCGCACCGCGAGCTCCGGCGGTACCTCGATCCGCTGGATGTCGATGTAGCCGTCCTCGTCGAGGGGGTACACGTCGGGCGCCCAGCGGTGGCACTCGCCCCAGCCCTCGCATATCCCGGGGTGGGCGTGGATGCGGAGCGACTCGGTCTCGCCGTCGGGTCGGCGCACGTCAGCGCGACGCGGCGGCGGGCGCGCCCCGCTCGTCCTCGAGGGCGACGACGGCCGGGAACAGCACGTTGTTCTCGACGTGCACGTGGAGGTGCGTGTCGGCCTCGACCGCGGCCAGCCCCTCGTACAGCGCCCGGTAGCTGGCGCAGCCGTCCTCCGGCGTGGCGTAGTCGCCCGACGCGGCGCGCAGCTCCTCGAGGAGCCGGCCGGTGTCGTCGTGCTCGCTCATCATCACCGAGATCGGGTGGCGGAGGCTCCCGCAGTGGAACTCGGGCGCGGTCTCCGACGCGGCCAGCTCGCGGATCATCGGGAACAGCACCCGCTCCTCCTTGGCGAGGTGCGGTTCGAGGTCGTCGCGCAGCGCGACGACCAGGTCTCGCACCCGGCCGAGCTCGGGGTGGTGGTCGCCGTGGACGCCGGCGACCTTGTCGGCCAGGGCGACCAGCCGCGGCAGCTCGGCGTGGAGGAAGGCGTGGTGGGTCGACTCGACGTGGTCGGCCAGCTCGGCCGGACCGAGCGACGCCCACTCGGGCGGCGCCTGGGCCGGCACCGCCTCGACGCGCTCGATGACGGCGGCGGGATCGACCCCGGCCTCGGCGCAGGCCTCGGCGAGCGTCCGGCCGCCGCCGCAGCAGTAGTCGAGCGAGAGCGCCTCGAGCTCCCGCTCGACGCCGGGCACGCGGGCGACGATCTCGGCGAGGGTGGTGGAGGTGTCGATGGTGGCCACGGTGGGCTCCTCTCGGTTCGGGCCGTCCCGCCCTCCCGGGGCGGGCCGGTTGGTGGGGTGGGACGGGGCGCTCACAGCAGCCCCAGCTGGAGGCGGGCGGCCTCCGACATCCGGTGGACGGACCAGGGCGGCTCCCAGACGAGGTTCACCTCGACGTCGTCGACGCCGGGGACGGAGAGCACGGCGCGGGCCGCATCGCCGCGGAGCACGTCGCCCATGCCACAGCCGGGCGCGGTCATCGACATGTCGATCTCGATGCGCCGGGTGTCGAGCGGGCCCGGGTGCTCCTCGCAGCGGTACACGAGGCCCAGCTCGACGATGTCGACCGGGATCTCCGGGTCGTACACCTGGCCGAGCGCCTGCCACACCGCGTCCATCGAGAACGGCCCGTCGCCGGCGCCGGTCGCGTCGTCGCCGGAGCCGTCACCGATCTCGACCGCGGTGCCGATCGGGTCGAGTCCGAGGGCGTCGGCGTCGATGCCGTCGATCCGCAGCAGCGTGCCCATCTCGGTGCGCACGGTGATCGAGCCGCCGAGCCGCTGCACGATCGCGACCTCGCCGCCCTCGGCCAGCAGCACCCGCTGGCCTCCCGGCACCGTGGTGGCGGAGCAATCGCGCTCCAGGGCGATCGGCGTCCAGGCGGCCATCAGCCCGCCCCCACCGTTCGGGCCCGGACCCGGGCCTCGACCCACTCGCGCGTGCCGGTGTCGCCGATGCGGTCGACGACCTCGGCCGCGAAGGCGGCGACGAGGAGGCGGCGGGCCTCGGCGGCCGGGATCCCCCGGCTGCGCAGGTAGAAGAGCGCGTCGTCGTCGAGTCGCCCGACGGTCGCGCCGTGGGTGCAGCGGACGTCGTCGGCGAAGATCTCCAGCCAGGGACGGGAGTCGGCCTGGGCGTCGGGGCCGAGCAGCAGGGCCCGGCTCGACTGGTCGGCGTCGGTGCCGACCGTGCCCGGCCGCACGATGACGTGCCCGCTGAAGGAGCCCCGGCCCCGGTCGGCCGCGATCACGCGGAAGATCTGTCCGCTGCGGACGTCGTCGCCGGCGTGGTCGACGGTGACGACCGTGTCGTGGCGGTCGTGGTGGCGGGGCACGGCGAGCCCGGCCACGTCGACGTGCGAGCCCGGCGCGGCGGCGTCGACGTCGAGCGCGTGGCGGGCGATCCGTCCGCCGACGAGCACCGACGTGCCGCGCAGGGTCGCCCCCCTCCCGAGCGCGACCGCCGTGCGCCCGACGTGCACCGACTCGTCGTCCTCGGCGACGACGCGGACCAACCCGACGGTGGCGCCGTCCTCGGCGGTGACGCGGGTCGCGGCGTTGACGACCGCCGCCGCACCGACGCCGACGAACGTCTCGATCAACTCGAAGGCGGCCCCGGCGGACACGTGAAGCGACAGGGCGGGGTGGGCGCCGCCGGACCGCCCGGTGGCGACGTGCACGACGTGCAGGCGACGGTCGCCGCCGGGTCCGACGTCGACGGCGACCGCGCCTCCCCCGACCACCCGGCCGAGCGCCTCGAACCCGTCGGCCGGTGGGGCGCCGGGCGCGCCGCCCGCGGGCCCGACGCGCACCGCCGCGGGCAGGGCGTCGAGATCCGACAGCGGGGCGGCGAGCCGCCCGTCGACCACGACCAGCCGGGGCCCGTCGGGTCGGCCGGCCCGGCGGTCGACCAGGTCGCGGTCGATGGCGATCGCGGCCGGGACCGCGCCCGACGGGACGGGACCGGCGTCGGATGGAGGCGTCTCGGCGAGAGCCTCGACCACGGCGGGCACCGGGGTGTAGCGCCACGCCTCGTCGCGGCGGTCGGGCAGGCCGTGCCGATCGAGCCAGGCGCGGGCCTCGGCGGCGCCCTTCGACGGGGCGGCGACCGGCCCGATGCGGTCGAGCAGGTCGGCGACGACGGTCACCCGACCGCGCTCCCGACGAGGGGGGCGAAGCCCTCCGCCTCGATCGTCGCGACCAGCTCGGGACCACCGGAGGTGACGATCCGTCCGGCCGCGAGGACGTGCACCCGGTCGGGGCGGACGAGGTCGAGCAGGCGCGGGTAGTGCGTGATGACGACCATCGCCCGCTCCGGCGTGCGCAGCCGCTCGATGCCGGCGGCGACGATCCGCAGGGCGTCGAGGTCGAGGCCCGAGTCGGTCTCGTCGAGCACCGCCAGGCGCGGTTCCAGGAGCGACATCTGGAGGATCTCGTTGCGCTTCTTCTCCCCGCCGGAGAAGCCCTCGTTGACCGCCCGGCTGAGGAACGCCGGGTCGATGTCGAGGCGGGCCATGTGCTCGCGGGCGAGGCCGAGGAAGTCGACGGCGGCCACCTCCGGCTCACCCCGTGCCGCGCGGTGCGCGTTCAGCGCGGTGCGCAGGAAGGCCGCGTTGCCGACGCCCGGGATCTCCACCGGGTACTGGAAGGCGAGGAACAGGCCCCGCACCGCCCGCTCCTCGGGGGTGAGGCCGAGCAGGTCGACCCCGTCGAGGGTCGCGGTGCCGGTCACCTCGTAGCCGTCCCGCCCGGCGATGACGTTGGCGAGGGTGCTCTTGCCGGCGCCGTTCGGCCCCATGACGACGTGGACCTCGCCGGCGGGTACGTCCAGGTCGACGCCGTCGAGGATGCGGGTCTCGCCCGCGGTGGCGGTGAGGTCGTGGATGGAGAGCATCAGCCGACCGCCCCTTCCAGGCTGAGGCGCATCAGCGCCTGCACCTCGACGGCGTATTCGAGCGGCAGCTCGTCGAAGACCTCGCGGCAGAACCCGTTCACGATCATCGAAGTGGCGTCCTCCTCGGAGAGCCCGCGCTGGCGGCAGTAGAAGAGCTGGTCCTCGTCGACGCGGGACGTCGAGGCCTCGTGCTCGACCTGGGCACCGTCGTTCTTGACCTCGATGTAGGGGAACGTGTGCGCCCCGCACTCCGAGCCGATCAGCAGCGAGTCGCACTGCGTGTGGTTGCGGGCCCCCTCCGCCGACCGCAGCACCTTGACCAGGCCCCGGTAGGTGTTCTGCGCCCGGCCGGCCGAGATCCCCTTCGAGATGATCGTGCTGGACGTGTTGCGCCCGATGTGGATCATCTTGGTGCCGGTGTCGGCCTGCTGGCGGTTGGTCGTGACGGCGACGGAGTAGAACTCGCCGACCGAGTCGTCGCCCTGGAGGATCACGCTCGGGTACTTCCAGGTGATCGCGGAGCCGGTCTCGACCTGGGTCCAGGAGATGTGGGCCCGGGCGCCGGCCCGCCCCCGCTTGGTGACGAAGTTGTAGATGCCGCCCCGGCCCTCGGCGTCGCCCGGGTACCAGTTCTGCACCGTCGAGTACTTGATCGACGCGTCGTCGAGGGCGACCAGCTCGACCACGGCCGCGTGGAGCTGGTTCTCGTCGCGCATCGGGGCGGTGCAGCCCTCGAGGTAGCTGACCTTGGCGCCCTCCTCGGCGATGATCAGGGTGCGCTCGAACTGCCCCGTGTTCTCGGCGTTGATCCGGAAGTAGGTCGACAGCTCCATCGGGCACACGACGCCCGCCGGCACGAAGCAGAACGAGCCGTCGGAGAAGACCGCCGAGTTGAGCGCGGCGAAGAAGTTGTCGCGGGGCGGGACCACCGAGCCGAGGTACCGGCGGACGAGGTCGGGGTGCTCGCGGACCGCCTCGGAGAAGGAGCAGAAGACGACGCCGGCCTCGGCGAGGCGCGCCTTGAACGTGGTGGCGACCGAGACCGAGTCCAAGATGGCGTCGACGGCCACGCCCGACAGGCGCTCCTGCTCGGCGAGGGGGATGCCGAGCTTGTCGAACGTGGCCCGGATCTCGGGGTCGACCTCGTCGAGGCTCGCCGGCGCGGGTCCCTTCGGGCGGGGCGCGGCCCAGTAGTGCATGTCCTGGTAGTCGATCGGCGGGAACTCGACGTTCGACCAGCGGGGTTCCTCCATCGTCCGGAGGTGGGCCAGGGCGCCGAGCCGCCACTCGAGCAGCCACTCGGGCTCGTCGTTGCGGGCGGAGATGGCCCGGACGACGTCCTCGTCGAGGCCCTTGCGCAGCCGCTCGGTCTCGATGTCGCTGTGGAAGCCGAACTCGTACTCCCGCACGACCAGCTCGTCGATGACCTCGCTCAACCCGACCTCCTCGTCCGAATACTTCCACTCTACAGCGGACTTATTCGGAGAGCGAGTCGGATCCTCCGCGAGCCTCCGGACGGGACGCCTGGGCGGTGCCCACCCGCGAGGCGCGGACCGCCGCGTCGACCAGCCAGACGGCGACCGCCACCGCCGCGACCGTCGGACGGTCGACGGCCAGGGCGCCGCCGGCGACGTTCACCGCGGCGAGCCCCGCCCACGACCGGGTGGCGGTGAAGCCCGCCCCGAGCAGGACGTGGCCCCCGCCGCGCAGCATCGGCAGCAGGTACGCGAGCGAGCCCCACAGCACCTGCCCGAGGCCGGCGACGACCAGCACGATCAGCCAGCGGCCGGCGAGCACGCCCCGCCCGGCCGCGGCGTCGAACGCCGAGCCGACGAGGGCCGCCGCCCACCACGCCGCCCCGGCCCACAGCGCGACCAGCCTCGACCCCGACCAGCGGAGCTGGCGGCGCGTCGGGCGCGGCATGGCGGCGACGGTCAACCCCACGCCGAGCGCGTCTCCCGCCAGCCCGAGCGCCGCCCACCCGGGACGACCGGCCGCCAGGGCGCCGACCGCGACCCCGACCGCGACCGCCCGGTAGGCGACCACGGCGACCAGTCGTCGCGGGGTCGCGCCCGGGAGCATCTTCGACCGCCCGACGGTCGCGGCGAAGAAGGGCAGCGTCCCGCCGACGACGAGGCCCACCAGGCCGAGCAGGTTGGCGGCCACGTGCGCGGATCGGAGGTCAGCGTCGACGCCGCGGGCGGCCATCGTCGCGCCGAGGCCCCCGCCCACCGCGCCGAACCCGATCGCCACCATGTAGGCCGCCACCGCCGGATCGAACCGTCGCTCGGGGCCGCGGCGCACGGTCGTCACGAGCAGCCCGGCCAACCCGAGCAGGCCGCCGAGGTGCACGAGGCCCGCCGCGGCGACGAGCCCGCCGGGCAGATCGAACGCCCGGGCCGCGACCAGGCCCGCCGCGCCGCCGGCCACCGCGGCCCGCTGGGCCGCCACCCACCGGTCCGGCGGAGCGGGCGCGGCGGACCAGGTGACGGTCAGCATGAGCGACACGCCGCTGATGGCGAGGACCACCGCCCCGGCGAGGAACAGGTGGAGCGGCACCCAGCGGCCGACCGCGTCACCGAGGTACGCCGCCGCGGCCGCGATCGCGGCGGCCGCCACGAAGGCGAGGACGAGCCGCAGGGCGGCGCGGGCCTGGGCCTGGGATCGCCGGACGCGGTCCGCGGCGTCGGCCCGGGCCGCCCCCGACCGTCCGGCCGGTCGTCCGGGGCCGCCTCCGACCGCCCTCCGCTCCCGGTCCGGCGACGCCCCGGTTCGTTCCCGATCGCCCTCGGCCATGACCGATTTGTATAGTCACCGTTGGAAGAAATGGCGAGGCCGGCCGCCAGCGGCGCCGAGCGGCGTCGACACCGACCCCGGCCCGAGCACCCGATGACGTCAATCCAACGGCAGGCGCAGGCCCTCGGCGAGCCGACCCGGTACGCGATCTACACCGCGATCGCCGAGGCGGTCGGCCCCCTCGGCGTCGCCGAGCTGGCCGACCGGATGGGCCTCCACCCCAACGCGATCCGACAGCACCTCGCCCGCCTGGTCGAGGCCGGCCTGATCGTGGAGTCGACCGCCACCCCGTCGGGCCGCGGCCGGCCCCGGCTCCTGTACGCGCCCGACCCGAACGGTCGGGACCGCTGGGGCCACGACGGCCCGTACGAGGAGCTGAGCCGCCTGCTCGCCGAGGTCGTGGCGACCGGCGACCGCCCCGACGAGGTCGGCCGGCGGGCCGCGGCGCGCCTGCGGGCGACCGATCCCGGCCCGGCCCCCTCGGGCGACGCGGTCGACGACGTCACCCGGGCGATGGCCCGGCAGGGCTTCGACCCGGTCACCCGCCGCGACGGCGACCGGGCCGAGGTCGTGCTGCGGAGCTGCCCGTTCGAGTCGGCCGCCACCACCGCCCGCGAGGCGGTGTGCACCCTCCACCTCGGCCTCGCCGACGGGCTGGTCGCGGGCACCGGCGTCACGGTCGACGAGCTGGTCGCCCACGACCCCACGACCGCCGGCTGCCGCCTCCGCCTCGAGGTCGACGACCCCGACGCGCCCGGCGGTCCTGATGCGCACAGCGCGCGCGGCGGTTCCGACGCCCACGTCGACGCCGACCGCCGCGCCGCGACCCCCCGACGACTCACCCTGCGCCGCCTCCCGGCGCGGCCCCGATGACCGTCGCCGCCGACCCCGCCTCGGGGCGCGCCGTGACGGCCACGACGGCCGCCGGCCCGGCGGTCGAGCGGGTCGCCCGCCGCTGGTCGTCGGTCCGCGACGCGGTGGTCGTCGGTGCCGTCGCGATCACCGCCGGCGGGCTGGTCGCGGCGGTGACCCGGCCGACCGGCTTCGCCCTCGGGCCGTGGCTCGCCGCGTTCCTGGTGCTGGTCGGCGGGGTGGCGCCGATCGCCCTCGCCGTCGGGCTCGCCGTGATCGCCCGCGACGACCCGCTACCCGGTGCGGCCCGCGCCCGCACGGCCGGCTGGACCGCCGGCGTCGCCGTGACCGCGGCGGGCAGCCTGGCCTCGGCGCCCGTCCTCACCGTCGTCGGCGCCGCGCTCCTCGCCGCCACCCTCGTCGGCCACGCCCGCGCCGTCCGCCACGCCGCCCCCGGCACGGCCGCGCTCCGCGCCGCGTACCTCGGGCTCGTCGCGATCGTGGTCGTCAGCCTGCCGGTCGGCATCGTCCTCAGCGTCCTCCGCCACGCCTGAACCGCTCGAATCCCCGCGGCCCCACCTTCCGTGTGCGGAAACCCGTCGTCGACGGGGGCCAGGCGTACACGGATGGGCGAGGAGCGCGCCGCCCGGCGGCGTTGGGGCGGCGACCGGGTCCGGCCGTAACCTCGGCCCCGTGACGAGCGACGCCCACCCGACCCTCGACGACTGGCGCGAGCAGGCCTCCGCCGACCTCAAGGGCCGCGACCCGGAGACCCTGACCCGCACCCGTCCCGAGGGCATCGACGTCAAGGCGCTGTACACGGCGGCCGACCTCGACGGGCTCGACGTCGACACCATGCCGGGCCTGCCGCCCTTCACCCGGGGCGTGCGGGCGACGATGTACAGCAACCGGCCGTGGACGATCCGCCAGTACGCCGGGTTCTCCACCGCCGAGGAGTCCAACGCCTTCTACCGGCGCAACCTCGCCGCCGGCCAGCAGGGCGTGTCGGTCGCGTTCGACCTCGCCACCCACCGCGGGTACGACTCCGACCACCCCCGCGTCGAGGGCGACGTCGGCAAGGCCGGGGTGGCGATCGACTCGGTCGAGGACATGAAGATCCTCTTCGACGGCATCCCGCTCGATCAGATGTCGGTGTCGATGACGATGAACGGCGCGGTGCTGCCCTGCCTGGCGAGCTTCATCGTCGCCGGCGAGGAGCAGGGCGTCGACCGGGCCCAGCTCTCGGGGACCATCCAGAACGACATCCTCAAGGAGTTCATGGTCCGCAACAC
>JAAYBP010000100.1 GCA_012730075.1 Acidimicrobiales bacterium
CGCAGGAACAGGAGCTGCGAGGCCACGACGGTCAGCAGCCCCACCCGCACCAGCCAGTCGCTCCGCCAGCGGCCCAACGCCCGCGCGACCGCCGGCCCGCAGAGCACCAGCACGACGGCGGCGAAGGGTCCGAAGAAGTAGAGGTCCTTGACGAGGAAGCGCCCGACCTGGACGGCGAACGACGAGGTGGGCACGTCGTTCTGGGCGAACCCGAGGCTGGATTCGGCCGCCCGGAAGCCCGGTACGAACAGGAGCAGTCCGACCGCGGCGGCGACGACGAGGGCGATCCCCGCCCGCACGACCGGCGATGGGGCGTCGGCCCGGTGCTCGGCGATGGCGGTGTCGACCCCCGGGCCGTCGATCGGACGGTCCGGCGCGGCGTCGGCTCCCGATCCGGCGGTCGGGTCGCCCCGGACGCGGTCGGCTCGGCGGTGGTCGAGGGCCTCGGCCAGGGCGAGCACGGCGACGAGCACCGCGGTCGAGGCGCGGGTCCCGACCGCGAGGCCGCCCAGGAGGCCCGCCACCGCGGCGCCGCCGAGCGTCCGACGCGTCCGCAGCACGAGCGCCGCGCCCGCCCACAGGGCGAGGGCCCACAGGAAGTCGACCGTCGACACCGCGGACGCGAGGAACCACGGGTTGGCGACCACGACCGCCACCGACAGCCCGCCCCGGCCGACGCCCTCGCGGCGCAGGAGCGAGGCGAGCAGCAGGACGAGGGCGGTGGCGGCGACGAGCGATCCGAGGTTGGGCCCGAGCGTCCCCCCGACGGCGTGGAGCACGCCGACCGCGGTCTCGTGCACCGGCGCCCCCGGAGCGCGGCTCATCCGGTAGGTGCCGTCCTCGACGATCGAGATCCCGGATCGCAGGACCGCGCCGACGTCGATGTCCGTGCCGGGACCCAGGAAGGCCAACGGGATCAGCGCCACCACGACGGCGAGTCCCGCGAGCAGCCATCCCCGCGTCAGCCCCGTTCCGCCGAGCGCGCCCGGTGCTCCGGCCGCGGGGGCCACCTGGTCGGGCTCGGTCACCGCGCCATCATCGCCGCCGGACCCCCCGCCGCCCGCGCTCCCCACCGCGAGGTCGGCACCGGTCGTCGGCCGGGCGCGGGGGCGGGCGGGCGCCGGTAGCGTGCGGACCATGTCGTCGCGGTTCCGCTACTCCCGCTGGGACGGCACCCAGACGGGGTTCGAGTTCGACGCCGACGACGTGCTCGGCGAGGTCACCGACGACCTGCTGTACCACGGCGACCTCGCCGCCGCCCTCCGCCGCCTGATGCAGCAGGGCTTCACCGATCGCAACGGCGAGCAGGTCGAAGGCGTGCGCGACCTCATCGAACGTCTGCGCCAGGCCCGGCGCGAGCGGCTCGACGCCCACGACCTCGGCGGCGCCTACGAGGACATCGCCGAGCGCCTGCGCGACGTCATCGCCAAGGATGCCGAGGCGATCGACGCGTTCGAGCAGGAGGCCGCCGAGTCGGGCGACGAGCGCCGCCGGGAGCTCACCGAGGAGGTCGCCCGCCAGCGCCGCGACGACCTCGCCGCCCTGCCGCCCGACCTCGCCGGCCAGGTGCGGGCCCTCCAGGAGCACGACTTCACCTCCGACGAGGCCCGCGACGAGTTCGACGCCCTCCTCGACGAGCTGCGCAAGGAGATGGTGCAGTCGTGGTTCAAGGGCATCTCCGAGGCGATGGCCGACCCCGACCCCGAGCAGGTGGCGCGGGTGAAGGACATGCTCGCCGCCCTCAACGAGATGCTCGCCGACCGGGCCGCGGGGCGCGAGCCCGACTTCGACGGGTTCATGGAGCGCTTCGGCGACATGTTCCCGGAGAACCCGCGCGACCTCGACGAGCTGCTGGAGGCGATGGCCCGGCGCATGGCGTCGATGCAGGCGATGCTCGACTCGATGTCGCCCGAGCAGCGGGCCCAGCTCCAGTCGCTGTCCGACCAGCTCCTCGACGACCTCGACCTCCGCTGGCAGCTCGACCAGCTCGGGGCGAACCTCCGGCAGCTCTTCCCCGACGCGGGGTGGGGGAGGCGCTACGACTTCCGCGGCCAGGATCCGCTGAGCTTCGCCGAGGCGGCCGGGCTGATGGACGAGCTGGGCGACCTCGACCAGCTCGAGCAGCTCCTGACCCGTGCCTCGTCGCCCGGCGCGCTGGGCGACGTCGACCTCGAGCGGGCGCGCCAGCTCCTCGGCGACGAGGCGGCGCAGAGCCTCGAGCGCATGTCGGAGTTGGTCGAGATGCTCACCGAGGCCGGCCTGATCGAGCAGCGCGAGGGCCGGCTCGAGCTGACGCCCCAGGGGCTGCGCCACATCGGACGCAATGCCCTCCACGACATCTTCAAGCGGCTCGACCCCACCCAGCTCGGCCGTCACCAGCGCGAGCGCGTCGGGGTGGGCCACGAGCGCGACGACGAGACCAAGCCCTACGAGTTCGGCGACCCGTTCAACCTCCACATCGAGCGCACGATCCGCAACGCGCTCGCCCGCCAGGGCGGGGGGACGCCGGTGCGCCTGACGCCCGACGACTTCGAGGTCGAGCGCACCGAGAACTCGGTCCAGGCGTCCACGGTGCTGATGATCGACCTGTCGCTCTCGATGCCGATGCGCGACAACTTCCTGCCCGCCAAGAAGGTGGCGATGGCGCTGCACCACCTGATCAGCACGCAGTACCCGCGGGACTTCATCGGCCTGGTCGGCTTCAGCGAGGTCGCCCGCCCGATCGACGCCCACGAGCTGCCCGAGGTGTCGTGGGACTTCGTCTACGGCACCAACATGCAGCACGGCTTCATGCTCGCCCGGCGGATGCTCGCCGGCCGGCGGGGCACCCGGCAGATCATCATGGTCACCGACGGCGAGCCGACCGCCCACCTCACGTCGTCGGGCGAGCCGGTGTTCCACTACCCGCCGGTGCAGGAGACGATCGACGCGACCCTCGCCGAGGTGCTGAAGGCCACCCGCGAGGGGATCCGCATCAACACGTTCATGCTCGACGCCACGCCGTACCTCCAGCGCTTCATCGAGCGGATGACCGAGCTGAACCGGGGTCGGGCGTTCTTCACCACCCCCGAGACCCTCGGCGACTACGTGCTCGTCGACTTCATCGAGCAGCGCCGCAACCTCAGCCGCCGCCGCGCCAGCTGACCCCCGCCTCGGGTTGCGCGGGCGCCGGACCGCTGGTTCCGTTCGGCGCGCTCAGCGGGACACGGCGGGGCCGGCCAGCGCGTAGAACCGAGGTGCCGGACGGCTGGATCGATTCTGCGCGCTCAGGGGGACACCGGGGGGCCGATCAGCGCGTAGAAGTGATCGGCCGGGCGATCGGGGTCCGCCCGGTGGCCGCCGGGCGGGTCAGGCGCGGGGGACCCAGCAGCCGTCGACGTGGTCGTCGACCATGCCCATCGACTGCATGAACGCGTAGACGGTCGTCGGCCCGACGAAGCGCCAGCCCCGCCGCTTCAGGTCGCGGCTGAGCGCGGTCGACTCCGGCGTCGACGACGGGACCCACGCCATGGCCGACAGCCGGGCGGGGCGGACGTCCGGCGCGAACGACCACAGGTGTTCGTCGAGCGAACCGACCTCGGCGACGAGATCGAGGGCCCGCGCCGCGTTGTCGATGGCGGCGGTGATCTTCCCGCGGTGGCGGACGATGCCGGCGTCGGCGAGGAGGCGTTCGACGTCGGCCTCGTCGAAGGCGGCCACGGTCGCGATGTCGAAGCCGGCGAAGGCGGTGCGGAAGTTCTCGCGCTTGCGGAGGATCGTCAGCCAGCTCAGTCCCGCCTGGAAGCCCTCGAGGCACAGCTTCTCGAACAGCCGGTCGTCGTCGTGGACCGGTTGGCCCCACTCGTCGTCGTGGTAGGCGACGTAGGCGGGGTCGTCGCCGCACCACCCGCAGCGGGCCCGGCCGTCGGCGCCGATCGTCAGGTCATCCACGGTGGGTCCCGTCCCGCATCGTCAGGTCATCCACGGTCGAGCAGCTCCCGGTAGCGGGTCAGGTCGTCGTCGCCGAAGGCCACCAGCACCACCTCGGCCACCGAGACGCTCGGCA
>JAAYBP010000012.1 GCA_012730075.1 Acidimicrobiales bacterium
GACGCCACCGTCGGCGAGCTGGCGGCCCCGTACCCGATGAGCGTCCAGGCCGTGTCCAAGCACCTGAAGGTGCTCGAAGGGGCCGGCCTGGTCACCAAGGCGAAGGACGCCCAGCGCCGCACCGTCCACCTCGAGGCGGAGGTGTTCGACCTCATGACGAGGTGGATCGAGCGCTACCGGCGCGAGGCGGAGGCCCGTTACCGGCGGCTCGACGCCGTGCTCGCCGAGATGGACGCCGACCCCGACGTCGACACCGACCTCGACCCGATACAGCAGGAGGAAGCATCGTGACCACCACCACCGAGGCCACCATCGAGGCCGACACCGAGGTGCCCGCCATCCACATCACCCGCGACTTCCGCGCCACCCCGGCGCAGCTCGTCCGGGCCCACACCGACCCCGACCTGTTCGCCCGCTGGGTCGGTCCCGACGGCATGGACAACGAGATCCTCGAGTGGGACGCCCGCGACGGCGGCTCGTGGCGCTACGTCGCCCGGCGCGACGGCGAGGAGTTCCGCTTCCGCGGGTGCTTCCACACCGTCGCCGCCGACCACCTCGTCCAGACGTTCACGTTCGAGGCGATGCCCGACAGCGTGTCGTTGGAGACGCTCCGCTTCGAGGACCTCGGCGACGGCACGACCCGTCTGCACGCGACCAGCCTGTGCGGCAGCTTCGCCGAGCGCGACGCCTGGCTCGCCTCCGGCATGGAGGACGGCATCGAGGCCGGCTACGCCAAGCTCGACGCCCTCGTCGCCGGCGGCTCCGTCTGACCGTCCCCCGAACCGGCCCCGCACCACGGCCTCTCGTACCTCGGGGGTCCCGAACCGGCGCGTGGATCCCGCCGCCCCGGGCGGGAATCGCGCGCCACTACCGGGGAGGGTCGCGAATCGGGCCGGGCCGCTTGTGAAGGCGTGCACGTGGACCGGTACGCTCGCTCCGTGGCCGAACGCTCCCGACGGATCCCCGAGGCCACCGTCGCCCGCCTCCCGGTCTACCTGCGGGCGCTGGTCGAGGAGTCCGACGCCAAGGCGACCACCATCTCCTCGGAGCGGCTGGCCGAGCTGGCCGGCGTCAACGCCGCCAAGGTCCGCAAGGACCTCTCCTACCTCGGCTCCTACGGCACCCGGGGGGTCGGCTACGACGTCGAGTACCTGATGTTCCAGATGAGCCGCGAGCTGGGGCTCACCCACGACTGGCCGGTGATCATCGTGGGGGCCGGCAACCTCGGCCATGCGCTCGCCAACTACGGCGGGTTCCGCGACCGGGGGTTCCCGGTGGCCGCGCTGCTCGACGCCGACCCGTCCAAGGTCGGGGGGCGGATCCAGGGCATCGACGTCCGCGCCGTCGACGACCTCGACGACCTGGTCGCCGAGCTCGGATCGGTGATCGGGGTGATCGCCACGCCCGCGGTCGCGGCCCAGGAGGTCGCGGATCGGATGGCGTCCGCCGGGATCACGTCGATCCTCAACTTCGCCCCCGCCGTGGTCACCGTGCCCGACGGCGTCTCGCTGCGGAAGGTCGACCTGGCCGTCGAGCTCCAGATCCTCAGCTTCTACCAGCAGCAGCGCGACGGCGGACCCGACGACGAGGCGGGCAACCCGGACGCCCCGGCGACCCCGACCGACCCCGCCGCCCCGGCGGTGGGCTGAGGTCCCGATGGCCGCCGCCGGACC
>JAAYBP010000101.1 GCA_012730075.1 Acidimicrobiales bacterium
CCGTCGCCGTGCCGGACCGGGACGCGGCGTCGTTGGCGATCGGCACCCGGGAGGCGACCGTCGCCGCCGGGCGGGCGCTGATCGGTCCGGCCGCGATCGACGCGTGGGTGCCGGGGCTGCGGGTCGGTAGGGAGGACCGGGGCGTGGCGGCGGCGCCGATCGTCCACGCGGGGCGGCTGCTCGGCCTGATCGTCCTCGAGTCGCAGGAGACCGACGCGGCCCTCGGACCCGACGTCGAGGACGCCCTCGTCGAGGTGGCGAGGCAGCTCGGCCTGGCGCTGCACAACGTGAACCTCGACGGCGCGTTGCAGCGGAGCCTGGCCGAGCTCCGGGCGCGCAACGCCGACCTGGCGTCGTCACGGGCCCGGCTCGTGGCCGCGTCCGACGAGGCGCGCCGGCGCATCGAACGCGACCTCCACGACGGCGCCCAGCAACGCCTCGTCACCCTGGCGGTCAAGCTGGGTCTGGCCCGCCAGCTGCTGGCCACCGACCTCGACGAGGTCGCCGGGCTGCTCGACGAGCTGCGCGGCGACGTGGAGGTGACCCTCGACGAGCTGCGCGAGCTCGCCCGGGGCGTGTACCCGCCGCTGCTGGCGGGGCGCGGGCTGGGCGAGGCCCTGACGGCGGCCGCGAGCCGGGCGTCGGTGACGACGACCGTGCACGCACCCGGCCTCCGCCGCTACGGCCGGGACATCGAGGCGGCGATCTACTTCTGCTGCCTCGAGGCGATCCAGAACGCGAGCAAGCACGCGGGCGGGTCGGCGACGATCGCGATCGAGGTGGCCGAATCCGACGGCCACCTCGCGTTCACGATCGCCGACGACGGCGTGGGCTTCGACCCCGCCCACCTCCCCGAGGGCCACGGTGGCGGGCTGACGGCGATGGCCGACCGCCTCGGGGCGGTGGGCGGCACGGTCCGCGTCACGTCGGTCCCCGGTGCCGGCACGACCGTGCGGGGTCGGGTCCCGGTACCTCCCGATCCGGGCGGTGACGCCGCCAGGTAGCGGCGAGGACCTCCGCCGTGAGCACCACCTTCTGGCGGTAGGCCGCCGCGCCGCACGTGCGGGCGTCGGCGGGGAGGTCGACCTCGTCGGCGGTCGACACGAGCACGACGATCGGACCGGTGGTGCCGCCCTCGGTGATGAGCCGGGTCGCGTCGATGCCGCTGATCCCCGGGAGGTTGACGTCCATCAGCACCAGGTCCGGGTCGAGGAGGACGGCCGCCTCGACGCCCTCCTCACCGGTGCCGGCCTCGCCGGCGATGGCGAACCCCGGCGTGCGGTCGAGCAGGGCCCGCAGCGCCGCGCGGAACCCGGGCTGATCGTCGACCACGAGCACCCGGACGTCGTTCACGACGGGTGCTCGGCCCTGCCGGCCGGGGCGGCACCGGTCTCGGCCAGGTACAGCAGCACGGCGGCGACCCGGCGGTGCCCGTCGTGGTCCGAGCTGAGCCCCAGCTTCGGCAGCAACGAGTTGATGTGCTTCTCGACCGCCCGGACGCCCAGGTACAGCGCCTCGGCCACCGCCGCGTTGCTCTTGCCCTGGGCGATCTCGGCGAGGACCTCCAGCTCCCGGGGGCTGAGGGAGTCGAGCACCGAGCGCCGCGGGCCCCGGTCGGCCATGAGCGACTCGACGACCTTCGGGTCGACGACCGAGCCGCCGGCGGCGACCTCGCGCAGCGCGGCGACGAGCTGGTCCGGGTCGCCGACGCGTTCCTTCAGGAGGTAGGCCCGGCCGTCGGACCCTCCATCCAGGAGCGCCACCGCCCACGCGGCGTCGACGTGCTGGGACAGGACGACCACCCCGACGCCGGGGTGCGACGAACGCAACTCGACCGCGGCCCGGATGCCGGCGTCGTCGCCGCCCGGCGGCATCCGGATGTCCGTGAGCACCGCGTCGGGATCGTGGCGGTCGACCGCTTCGAGCAGCGCGTCGACGTCCGCGCAGCTGGCCACCACCTCGACGTCGGGCTGGTGCTCGAGCAGGCGGACGATGCCCTCGCGCACGATGAGGACGTCGTCGGCCACGACGACCCGCAGCGGTGCGTCCGCTCGATCCACGCCGCGGACCCTACGTGCGTCCGAGTGCGCCCCGCAGGGGTGCTGGCACGATCCCGCTGGGCGGGACGGCACCCTGGGCGGCACCGGATCCGACCCGTACCATCGCCGGCGATGGAGGGCGTCGGCTGGATCACGGTCCGGTGGCTGCGGTCCCGCGGCGCGGCGGTGGCGCCGATCGCGCTGCTGGTCGCGCTGGGCACGGCGGGGTCGGTCGTCGCGCTGGCCGCGGCGGACCACACCGCCGGCGCCTACCGCGGTCACCTGGAGCGGGGGCGGGTCGGTCACGTGATCATCAATCCCGGCATCCACAGCGCCGAGATCGACGAGGTGATCCGGGACCTTCCGGGGGTGGAGCACGTGACGGTCACGTCGTTCTTCACCGTCACCGTCGACGAGGGTCGTTCGCGCTCGCGCCGCGACGCCGAGGCGGACGGCTGGGACGCCCTCGTGCAGGGTTCGTCCGACGGCGCCCACATCGAGAGCGACCTCGCCGTGCTGACCTCGGGCCGCCTGCCGACCGGGCCGGCCGAGATGGTCGTCAGCGATCCGGAGGCGGCCGGGCTGCGGTTGGGCGACGAGGTCGACCTCGCGTTCTGGGAGTCCGCGCTGCTCGAGCAGTCGTTCCCCGGCGACTACGAGGAGTACCTCGACGAGGTGATCGAGCCGGTCGGCACCGAGCGGGTGACGGTGGTCGGGACGGCGACGGTGCCCAGCGCGATCCTCCCCGACTCCCAGTACCCGGGGGTGCGGGCGATCCTGTCCCCCGACCTGGCCCGCCGCTACTCGTGCCCGCCGGTCGAGGTGCGCCTGGCGACCGCGAGCCTCGAGGAGGTGGTGGCCGCGTACCGGGCCGTGCCGTGCGCCTCGAACTACAGCTACTACTCGTTGCGGCTCGCCGGCGGAGACGGGGCGGTCGCCGCCACGCTCGACGCCTTCAACCGGGCGGCCGACCGCCTCGACCCCGACGGCGACGCGCCGTCGGGCATCACCTACTCGCTGTTCCCGACCGAGTCCCGCCAGGAGCGCGAGCGCGTCGAGCACGCCATCCGGCCGACGGTGACCGCGTTGGGCGCGCTCGGAGCCGCGGGCGTGGCCACGACCGTGCTGGTCGCCGCCCTGGCCGCCGCCCGCGAGCTGCGCCAGGTCGCGCCGGTGTCGGCCCGGTGGCACCGGCTCGGGATGCCGACGCGATCCCGGGCGCTCGTGGCGGCCGGACCGATCATCGTCGCCCTGGTCGGGGGCCTGGCTCTGGGCACCGCCGCGGGGATCTGGTTCGACGTGGGCGCGCTCGGGTCGGTCCGACCGATGGCGCCGGGGCCGATCCGGGGGCTCGTCGTCGCGTCCGCGCTCGGCGTCGTCGCCATCGCGCTGTCGACGGTGGTGGTGGTGCTGGTGCTGGCGGTCCGTACCGCTCGCTCGGTCGCGACGCCCCCGCCGCGCGGTCGCGGCGCCACGGACGTCCCCGGCGGTGCCCGCCCCGACGGAGAGCGTCGACCGGTCGCTCATCGGTGGCTGTTGGCCCGGTCGCCGGCCGCGGCGCGGGGACTGCGGATGGCGGCGTCGCACCGGACGTCGGGACCCGCGGTCGCCGGCGCGGGCGTCCTGAGCGCCCTGATGGTCGCGACGGTGGTGTTCGGGGCGAGCCTGGTGGCGTTGCTGGACGAGCCCCGGTCGTACGGCTGGCCGTGGGACGTCGCCGCCACGATCAACGGCGGCTACTACGGGCCGAGCGCCGAGGAGGCCGACGCCGTCTTCGGTTCGGACCCCGACGTCGCCCGCTGGACCGGCATGGTGCCGGTCACCGACGTGGCGCTGGACGCCACCGCGGTCGGGGCGGTCGCCGGACTCGACCGCACCTCGCACGTCGACCTGCCGGTGATCGAGG
>JAAYBP010000102.1 GCA_012730075.1 Acidimicrobiales bacterium
ACTGGGACGAGGCGATGGCCTGGGCGCCCCCGACCCTCGTCGTCCGCGCCCGCAAGCAGGGCATCTGACCGTTACATCCGGGGTCAGACCCCAGATGTAACAACGGGCTTCTGTTACATCTGGGGTCTGACCCCAGATGTAACAACTACGCGGCGCGGGGGCCGCGGACGAGGCGGCCCGGGCGGGCGCCGGTGTCGGCGTCGTGCTCGCGGACGACCTCGCCGGCGACGAGCGTGGCGACGTAGCCGCGGGCCGGCTGGAGGATGCGGCTCGCCCCGGCGGGCAGGTCCTCGCGGAGGAACGGCGCGCCGATCGCCAGGCGGTCCATGTCGATCACGTTCAGGTCGGCCCGGCGCCCCTCGGCGACGACGCCGCGGTCGTGGAGGCCGTACAGCGCCGCGTTGCCCGAGGTGAGCTTGCGGACGAGCAGCTCGATCGGGAGGCGCTCGCCCCGCTCGCGGTCACGGCCCCAGTGGGTCAGGTGGAAGGTCGACACGGAGCAGTCGGAGATCAGGTTCACGTGGGCCCCGGCGTCGGACAGGCCGGTGACGGTGTGCTCGGCGAGCAGCATGTCGCGGCACACCTCGATCGACCCGTCGACGAAGTTCGAGCCGAGCACCGCGTAGAAGGCGGTGCCGTCGTCGTCGAGGAGCCGGTCGTACATGAGGTCCTGCGGGTCGACGCCGGCCGCGGCCGCCTGGGCGGCGATCGACCGGTCGAAGGTCGGCTCGTAGTCGATCGGCTCGCTCAGCTCGAAGGTCAGCGGGAGGGCCACCGCGAACAGGGCCGACAGGTTGTCGGAGAGGTCGGGGCTGCGGCCCTGCTCGTTGCGCTCGGCGAGGATCGCTGCCTTCACCTCGGGGCGGCGCATCTCCCGCACCCGCTCGGACCGGGGGAGGGCGGCGATCTTCTCGTACGACGGCCGGCCCCGGAACAGGTGGTAGGTGTCGAGGCTGGTCATGATCGTGACCGACCGGGGGATGATCTGGGGCCGGAGGTCGGCGCCGGTCTGGTTGGCCTCGGCGGCGGCGTCGAGCACGAGGCGCCAGTGGGTCGGGTCCTCGAAGAGCTGGGCGACGGTGAACGTGCACGGCCGCCCGCTGTGGCGCGAGACGTCGGACAGGAGCGGCAGCTCCTCGAGCGGCTTGGCGCGCTCGCCGCCGAGGCCGGGGAGCTGGCCGATCGTCCCGGCGAGGATCGCCTCGAACACTCCGAACCCGGCCCGCCGGAGGCCCTCGGCGAGGGCGATCAGCTCGTCGCCCGCCGCGAACGTGCCCGGCACCGGTTCGCCCGAGCGCGAGCGGTGGCCGATCGTCCGCGACGTGGAGACGCCGAGCGCACCGGCGCGCAGGGCCTCCTCGGTGAGGCGGGTCATGGCGTCGAGGTCCGCCGCGGTCGCGTCCTCGTTGGCGGCGCCGCGCTCGCCCATCACGTAGAAGCGCAGGGCGCCGTGGCCGAGCTGGGTGCCGACGTCGATCGCGTACGAGCGCCCGGCGAGCAGGTCGAGGTACTCGCCGTAGGACTCCCACTCGCCCCAGGGCATCCCGACGTGGAGGGCGGTGCCGGGGATGTCCTCGACCCCCTCCATCAGGTCGATCAGGGCGTCGTGGTGCGCTGGGCGGACCGGCGCGAAGCCGACGCCGCAGTTGCCGGTGACGACGGTGGTCACGCCGTTGGTCGCCGACGGTTCGAGGGCGTCGTCCCACGTGACCTGGCCGTCGTAGTGGGTGTGGACGTCGACGAAGCCCGGCGTGACCAGGCAGCCGTCGGCGTCGACCTCGCGGGCGGCGGCCTCGTCGACCTCGCCTACGGCGACGATGCGGCCGTCGCGCACCCCGACGTCGCCGGTGCGGGGAGGGGCGCCGGTCCCGTCCACGATCGAACCGCCACGGATCACCACGTCGAGCATCAGAGACTCCGTTCCCCTGGCTTCCCGCGGCGAGCGTAGTTCCGAAATTTCAACCCTGGTCCCCCGCATGGGTGGAGGAGGGTTGAAGTTCGGGCGGGGGCGGGACGGACGACCACGGTGCGCGGGCGGGCGGCCACCGGTTCGCACACGGTCGGGGAGGACGGCGGGTACCCTCGGGGGCCGTGCCCTTCCGTCCCGACGAGATGCGGGGTGCCGGCGCCGGTGGCGCGATCGACTACCGGCTGGCCCGGCGCCACCTGATCGCCGAGTACCGCCGCGGGCGGCTGGCCCGCCACGAGGTCTGCGACGCCCACCCCGAGCTGCTGCGGGCCGGACGGGAGGTCGGCGAGGAGGCCAGCGTCGACTGCCCGATATGCGAGGAGGCCAAGCTCCGCCTGGTCAGCTACGTGTTCGGGCCCCGGCTGCCCGCGTTCGGGCGCTGCATAACCAAGCGGGGCGAGCTCCAGGCCTTCAACCGCCGGGCGGGCGACTTCACCTGCTACGTCGTCGAGGTCTGCCCCGAGTGCGGCTGGAACCACCTCGCCCGCACGTGGGCCCTCGGCCGGGGCACCGCCTCCCGCCGCGCCGCCCCCTGACGCGCGAGCGTGGCGGGCACCACGCGCGGGTCGCCCTGACGGGAGTCGGGGCGGGGGTAACCGGTAGCATCTCGACCCGGCCGCGACCCGTCCCCGGGGCGGCCTGATCCGGCGGCTCCCGACCGACCGGACGCGCACCCGCCATGGCCCGAACCCGACGACCGATCCCGTCGCACAACCTGAAGCGCACCCGCGACGGCGAGGTGCGTCGTCGCAACGTCCTCTGGCGCTGGCGTCGGCTCTTCTACCTCGTCGCGCTGGTGATGGTCGTCGGCATCGCGGGGGTCGGGTTCGTGCTGTCGCAGGTCGAGCTGCCCGACGCGCCGGAGATCGCCGATCAGACGACGTTCATCTGCACGTCGGAGGTCCGGCCCGGCCAGTGCAACGAGAACACGGCGATCGCCGAGCTGCACGGCGAGGAGGACCGCGTCAACGTCGGCCTCGAACAGGTGCCCGACGTGGTGATCAACGCGGTGATCTCCGCCGAGGACCGCGACTTCTTCGACCACCGGGGCGTCGATCCGATCGGCATCGCCCGCGCCGCCTACACCGACATCCGGGGCAACTCGGCGTCGCGCCAGGGCGGTTCGACCATCACCCAGCAGTACGTCAAGAACGTCTACCTGAGCGACGAGCGCACCCTCACCCGCAAGATCCGCGAGGCGGTGATGGCGGTGAAGCTCGAGCAGGAGCTCTCGAAGGAGGAGATCCTCGAGGCGTACCTGAACACGATCTACTTCGGGCGCGGCGCCTACGGCATCCAGGCCGCCGCCCAGGCGTACTTCGACCGCGACGTGTCGGAGCTGAACCTGCCCGAGGCGGCGCTGCTGGCCGGCCTGATCCGCTCGCCCCACCGCGCCGAGCCCTATCGGGAGCCGGAGGAAGCCCGCCGCCGTCGGCGCACCGTGCTCGACGCCATGCTCGAGGAGGGCTACATCACCCGCGACGAGCGCGACGCCGCCGACGACTGGCCGTTCGACTCGTTCCACCACCTCGTGCACTGGGAGTCGACCGACAGCGTCGAGGTCCGCGCCGACGCCCGGCTCATCGGCGCCGACTACTTCGTCGAGTACGTGCGGTCGCAGCTCGCCGACCGCTACGGCGACGCCGCGGTGTTCGGCGGCGGGCTGCGGGTGTACACGACCCTCGACCTCGACCTCCAGGACAAGGCCCGCCGGGCGGTCACCGAGACCCTCGACCAGGACGGCGACCCCGCGGGCGCGCTCGTCGCCCTCGACGACCAGGGCCAGGTCAAGGCGATGATGGGTGGTACGGACTTCTCGACCGACAAGGTCAACCTCGCGGTCGGCGCCGACGGCGGCGGCAGCGGACGCCAGCCGGGGTCGACGTTCAAGGCGTTCGCCGTCGCCGAGGCGGTGCGCCAGGGGTACTCGCTCGAATCCCTGGTGCGCAGCCCGTCGACGGAGGTCTTCCCCGACGCCAACGCCGGTGCCGACTGGACCGTGCGGGGCGGCTGCTGCGGGGGCACCGCGACGATCATCGAGGCGACGGCCCGTTCGTCGAACACCGCGTTCGCCAACCTGATGCTCGACCTCGGGCCCGACGCGGTGGTCGACATGGCCCAGGACCTCGGCGTCGAGTCCCCGTTCGAGCACGTCGTCCCCTCGCTGATCCTCGGCACAGGGGCGGTGTCGGTGCTCGACATGGCGACCGCGTACTCGACGTTCGCCAACCAGGGCACCCGCATCGACGCCCGCGTGATCACCCGGGTCGAGCGCGCCGACGGCACCCTCGTCGAGGAGTTCACCGCCACCCGCACCCCGGTGCTCACCGTCGACGAGGCGGCCAAGGTCACCCATGCCCTCGAGGGCGTGATCGACGGCGGCACCGGCACCGTCGCCGACATCGGGCGCCCCGCCGCCGGCAAGACCGGCACCACCCAGAACAACTGGGACGCCTGGTTCGTCGGCTACACGCCCCGCCTCACCGCCGCCGTCTGGATGGGGTACCCCGAGGGCAGCATCGAGATGACCTCCGTGCACGGTCAGACGGTCCAGGGCGGCAACTTCCCGGCGATCATGTGGCAGCGGTTCATGGCGAGCGCGCTGGAGGGCACCGACGTCGAGGAGTTCCCCGACCCCGGCGACCTCGACGAGGGCGACCCGCTCGACGCCGACCTCGGCATCGG
>JAAYBP010000516.1 GCA_012730075.1 Acidimicrobiales bacterium
AGTCCGTCGGCGTCGACGTCGGCCAGCGCGAGCCGGCAGCCCCGACCCGCCAGGGCGACGGCGATCGCCCGGCCGATGCCGCTCCCCGCCCCGGTCACCGCCGCCGTGCGACCCTCGAACCTCTCCACCGCCAAACCCTGCCACGGCACCCGGGACGCCCCGACATCGACCGACGTCGGAGCCCGAACCGCCGATCGCATCGATGCCCGTCGAACACCTCACCCCCCGGTTCGAGGATCGAGCCGTCGCCGTTCAGGCCGCCCCCGCGGGGCGTGGACAGCACTTGGACCCATCCATCCCCGACCTGCTGGTGGCGGCCGCGGCCGAACTCGCGGGGCCGACCGTGCTCCACGTCGACGAGACTTCGAGCTGCTCGCCGACGTGACCGGCCGGTCCGTCGAGCGGCCCGCCGCCCGCTGACCGTCACACCGAAACCGCCTCGGCGGATCAGCCGGATCGGGTCGCGGATCAGCCGGATCGGGTCTGGGCCCGCTCGAAGTACTCCTGGGATGCGGCGATGGCCACCGCGAGGGAGACGTCGCCCTCGGTGAGGATGCGCTCGGCCCAGTAGGCCACGTCGGCGGCGCCGCCGGATCGGCCGAGGAGCTCCTGGTAGAGGCGGCGGACCCGGGTGGTGCGGCTCTCGGGGGACTCGTAGATCCGGTGGGCGACGCGGACGCGCCCCAGGGCCGCGGTCTGGGCGGTCCAGAAGTCGAGGTCCGCCGGCGACGCGTCGCGACCGAGGACCTTGGCGTAGAGGTCGGCGACCCAGGTGCGGGTGGCGCCCCCGCCGAGGCCGGCGAGGTACTCCTGGCTGCCGTAGAACTCGCCGACGAGGCGGGCGACCGGCATGCCGGCCCGGAGCCGCCCGACCCAGTAGCCGACCTCGACGGCGGAGCCGCCGCGGCCGAGCGTGTCGCGGTAGAGGCGGTCGACGATCGTGGCCAGGTACTCGTCGGAGTAGGCGAGCGATCGCAGGAAGGCGGCGCGGGACTGCGTGCCGTGGTGGAGGGCGTCGGCCTGCCCGGCGGACTCCTCCGCCGTGGGGGACCGGCCGAGGAAGTCGGCGTAGGCCGCCGCGACGAACGGGACCAGCTCGCTCTCAACGGCGATGATGCCGTGCTCGAAGCGCTGCGTGTAGGCGCCGCCGATGCCGGCCACGGCGGCCTCGATCGGGTAGCCGAGGGATCCGGTGGGCCCGCCGGCGGCGGAGTAGGCCTCCTGGACGGGACCGGGCACGACGTGGGCGCCGGTCGAGGAGGTGAGGTAGATCGCCCCCGACTCGAGGCCGACCCGCTCGCCGCGCCCGTCGCCGACCGGCACGCGGTCGCTGGTGGGGTAGCCGACGTCGCTGGTCGGCCCGCCGTGGGCCAGGTAGGCGGTGTGCGCCGCGCCCCACACCCCGAAGGCACCGCGGCCGGCGAGGTACCAGATCGAACCGTTCTCGAACCGCGACACGCGCCCGCGTCCGCCCGCCTCGGTGCTGACGTTGGACGCGACGTGGCCCAGGGGTCCGTGCACGCCGCCGAGGGCCTCGTGGCGGTCGAACACCGCGCCGTGGATCTCCACGACGAGCACCCCGCGCCGGTAGACGCGGCCCCGCTGGAAGTCCTGATACATCGCGCGGTCGTCCGCGCTGCGCCGCCGCTCCGAGGTCGGCAGCCCCAGGTGGCCGCTCGACCCGTGACCGCCGTGGGCCACGTACACGTCGAAGTACGGCTGGGGCACCCCGAAGGTGCCGCCGGCGTGGGCGTAGATGTTGCCCTTCTGGAACCGCGAGTAGCGCACCCCTCCGGGCAGGCTCAGCGTGTCGCTGCTGGGGAAGCCGAAGGCCCCGCTGGTGGTGCCGTCCGCGACCCACGCGTTGTACAGCGACCCGTGCACCTCGTGGGCGCCGCTCGCCGAGCTCCAGTAGATCCGGCCGCCGGCGTAGACCGCGTAGCGACCCCGCCCGTCCGGGGTGGCCCGCTCCGTCTGGCGCAAGGCCCCGAGGAAGGAGTCCGGGCCGCCCAGCGCGTAGTACTTCCGGGTGATCGCGGTGGTCGGGATCACCTGCACGCCGTACCGGCTCGCGACCCGTGACCGCTCCGAGGCGAGCGGCCAGACCTGGTTGCGACACGGAGCCACCCGGATGCTCTGCTGCATCATGACCGGAGCCGCCGCTCCGGCCGCGGGGCAGGTCGCGTGGCCGAG
>JAAYBP010000103.1 GCA_012730075.1 Acidimicrobiales bacterium
CCCCGTCGGGCGTCCAGTACCGCGCCGGCACGCCCATGGCCCTGATGGCCGAGGTCTCCACCCCGCGGCGGTGGCAACGAGCATCCTCGGTCGGCGCCACCACCAACGGATCACCATGGGCGACCCACCCCGCCCCGTCCCACCGCAGGACCGGCCACGTCCTCGGTGGACCGAGCTCGTCGCCCGAACCGCCCACCAACGGGAACCGATCACTGCCGTCGACCGAGAAGAGCTCGCCGTCGAACAGGCACGGAGCGGTCCCCTCCAACGGCACCCGCTCCACGACCGCGCCGCTCCGGTCGACCCTCACCACCTCCGGGTGCGCGTCGATCCAGACCGAACCGTCGCGATCGCCGAACGGCGACCCGGCGGTACCGAGGGCGACCCCTTCGGCCAGCACCGACCCGTCCGCCCCGAACACCCACACCACGCCCTCGTTCGACACGTCGCAATCGCGACCTTCCAGACAGCGCTTGACGAACACGAAGAGGGCCTCGTCGGCGATCCACAACCGAGGGGGACGTTCGAGATCCGAGAGGTCGGCCATCGACACGCTGCTGCCGTCGTCGTCGACCCGCCACAACACGAAGTCCTCGCCGGGCGCGTCCTCTTCGCTGCTCTCCACCTGGGTCACGACCCACGCCCGGCCGCCCAGGACCGTCGACGTCGCGTAGTACATGTCGTCGGGCCACCCCACCAGCCCGTCCGGCCCTCCAGGCACGTGCATCCGATCCTGGTCGTCGGCCCCGACCCGCACGTCTCCGCCACTTCCACATGCCATGACCGCGGTGGCCAGGGCCACCACGACGAGGTGTCGCCACTGGAACCGCCGAGAACCCATGGCGGAGAACGTACGCTCCCAAGCTGCGCGACGGGCTGCGGGTCCACCGGGCCGTGCCCGAGTGCTCGCCCTGTTCGCGGCGATCGTCGGGCTGCGCCACGAGCCCGACGGCGGGCACGCGAGGATGGGTGGGTGGAGGTCGTCGGGCTGTACCGCTACCCGGTGAAGTCGACCGTGGGCGAGGCGCTCGACGCGTCGACGATCGGCCCGGTGGGGCTGCTCGGCGACCGGAGCCACGCCCTGCGCGACCGCGAGACCGGCGTGGTGCTCACCGCCCGCCGCGACCCGCCGCTGCTGCTGGCCCGGGGGGTGCTCGCCGACGACGGGACCGCCGCGGTCGAGCTGCCCGACGGGCGCCGCACCGGGTCGGCCGACGAGCTGTCGGACTGGATCGGACGGCCGGTCGATCTGGTCGCGGCGGTCGACCGGCCGAGCACCTACGAGATCGCCATCGACCCCGAGGACGACGACAGCGAGGTGGTGTCGTGGCAGGGGCCGGCCGGCACGTACCACGACTCGACCCGCACCCAGGTGAGCATCGTGGCGACGGGCGACATCGGCGGCTGGGACGTCCGCCGCTTCCGGCCCAACGTGCTCGTCGACGCCGACACGGTCGACCACCTCGTCGGGGAGCGGGTCCGGCTCGGCACCGCGGTGCTCGACGTCGTGAAGCACATCGACCGCTGCGTGATGGTCACCCGCCCCCAGCGCGACGGCATCGGGCGCGACCTCGACGTGCTGCGGACGATCAACCGTGAGCGGGGCAACCTCCTCGCCGTGGGTGCCCTCGTCGTCGAACCCGGCGCCGTCCGCCTCGGCGACCACCTCACCCCCACCTGACGACACCCGGTACCGGGTTCCACCTGTCGCCGACCCTCGCCTGGCGACACCCGGTACCGGGTTCCACCTGTCCGTAACTCGTTACCGGGTGCCGCCCGGGCGACCGGTCGGTGACGACCGCGCGATCGGAGGGTGAAACCTCCCGCGCCGACGCCGGCTGCCCGTGCAGGGCGGCCGACGCTTCGGTACCGTCCGCGGCGGCGACCCGGACCGAGGGACCGGTCGCCGCGTACGCGTCTCCCAGCCCCCGAGGAGCACCGATGCGTCATCCCCTGCGTCGCACCACCACGGGCGTCGTCGCCGCCCTGTCCTGCCTGGCCGCCCTGTTCGCGGTCGGCGCCGCGCCGGCGGCCGCCGCGCCGGTCCAGATCCAGATCCTCACGCTCAACGACTTCCACGGCCGGATCGAGGCGAACGGCGACGTCGGAGGCGCGGCCCAGATCGCCGGCCTGATCGACGAGTACGCCGCGACCCTGCCGACGTCGGTCGCGGCGGCCGGCGACAACATCGGCGCGTCGCCGTTCGTGTCGGCGGTCGACCAGGACAACCCGACGATCGACGTCCTCACCGCGATGGGCCTCGACGTCTCGACCGTCGGCAACCACGAGTTCGACAAGGGCATCGACGACCTGCTCGACCGGGTGATCCCGCGGGCCGGCTACACGTACCTCGGCGCCAACGTCTACGAGGAAGGCACGCGCGTGCTGCCGGCCTACGAGATCGTCGAGGTGGGTGGCGTCGACGTCGGCTACGTCGGGGTCGTCACCCAGGAGACGCCGTCGCTCGTCAGTCCCGACGGCATCGTCGGCCTCGAGTTCACCGATCCGGTCGCCGAGGCCGAGGCGGTGGCCGCCGAACTGTCCGACGGTGATTCCGCCAACGG
>JAAYBP010000104.1 GCA_012730075.1 Acidimicrobiales bacterium
CGGGACACCCCTGTCCCGCTCAGCGCGCAGAACCGCACCAGCCAGGCTCGGACGAGCGGGCCGGCCACGGATGCCGCACCCACGGTCCCCACCCCGCGCATCCAGCCGGTACCGTCGAGGCGATGAGCGACGAGGCCCCCCACGAGGCCCTCACCGAGGCCACCGACGAGGTACCGATCGACGTCCCGCAGGGCATCGATCCCGAGGCCGTCACCGGCTGGATGAAGGCCCACGTCGAGCTGACCCCGCCGCTGGCGTTCGAGTTGATCGCGGGCGGCCGGTCGAACCTCACCTACCGGGTCACCGACGCGGAGGGCCGGGCCTGGGTGCTGCGCCGCCCGCCGCTCGGCCAGGTGCTCGCCACCGCCCACGACATGGGCCGCGAGCACCGCATCATCAGCGCTCTCAAGGACACCGACGTGCCCGTCCCGCCGACGGTCGGCCTCAGCGCCGACGACTCGGTCAACGGCGCGCCGTTCTACGTCATGGACTTCGTCCCCGGCCTGATCATCCGCGACGTCCCCACCGCCGAGCAGCTAACCGTCGAGGCCCGCACCCGGGCCGGCAACGAGCTGGTCGACGTGATGGCCCGCATCCACGCGGTCGAGCCCGACGCGGTGGGCCTCGGCGACCTCGGCCGCCGCGAGGACTACATCGCCCGGCAGCTCAAGCGCTGGTACGGCCAGTGGGAGAAGTCCAAGAGCCGCGACCTGGCCACGGTCGACTCGGTGCACGACGACCTGCTCGCCCGCATCCCCGACCAGGGCCCGGCGGCGATCGTCCACGGCGACTACCGGCTCGACAACTGCCTGCTCAACACCGACGGCACCGTCGCCGCGGTGCTCGACTGGGAGATCTGCACGCTCGGCGACCCGATGGCCGACCTCGGCCTGCTCGTCGTCTACTGGGGCGAGGACGGCTCCGGCGTGGCGGCGCTGCCCGGCGCGCCCACGTCCGCCGAGGGGTTCCCCGCGGCGTCCGAGCTGGTCGAGCGCTACGCCCGGGTGTCGGGCCGCGACACCTCCGACATCGACTTCTACATCGCGTTCGGCTACTGGAAGCTCGCCTGCATCCTGGAGGGCGTCGCCAACCGGTACCGGGGCGGCTCGATGGGCACCGGCAGCGAGGCCGGCGACGCGTACGGCGCCATCGTCGAGGGCCTCGGCGAGGCCGCCCGGGCCGCGGCCGACCGCCTGGTGACCTGACGTGGCCGACCTGTACGAGCGCCGCTCGCGGCCGGTCCTCGACCGCCCGGTGATGATCATGGCCCTCGAGGGCTGGATCGACGCCGGCCTGGCCGCGTCGAGCACGGCCGCGACCCTCCTCGCCGAGCTCGACACCGAACCGGTCGCATCCTTCGACGTCGACTCCCTGCTCGACCACCGGGCCCGCCGTCCGATCCTGCGCCTGGTCGCCGGGGTGTCGGAGGAGCTGAGCTGGCCGACGATCGACCTGCTCGCCGCCACCGACGAGGAGGGGCACGACCTGCTGCTGCTGGTCGGCCCCGAGCCGGACCACTCCTGGCGGGCGTTCGGGAACGCGATCGTCGACCTCGCCACCGAGTTCGACGCCACGATGATCGTCGGCCTCGGCGCCTACCCGGCGGCGGTGCCCCACACCCGGCCGGTCCGCCTGTCGATCACCGCCGGCACCGACGCCCTCGCGGCGCGGTGGGGGTACCTGCGCGGCTCGCTCGACGTGCCCGCCGGCGCCCAGGCGGTGATCGAGCGCTTCGCGGCCGACCGGGGCCTCGACGCGCTGACCCTCTGGGCGCAGATCCCGCACTACGCGTCCGGCGGTTCGTACGCGGCGGGCAGCATCGCCCTGCTCGAGAACCTCGAGCGGGTCACCGGGCTCGCCCTGCCCCGTGGCGACCTCGCCGTCGACGCGGCCGACGTCGGCGAGCGCCTCGACGACGCCATCGCCCGCAACGACGAGCACCGGGCGATGCTGCGGGCCCTCGAGGAGGACGCCGACGACGAGCTGGGCGGCCCCGGCCACGACGGCCCGATCCCGTCCGGCGACGAGCTGGCCGCCGAGCTCGAGCGCTTCCTCCGCGACCAGGGCGGCACCTAGGGATGGGGGGCATGGGGTTCGACCACCCGGTCGCCGGGTGCACGGTCGCCACCCGGAGCTACCTGGCCGATGCCCGCCTCGCCGCCCGCTCGTTCGTCGAGCACCACCCCGGCAGCCGCTTCACGATCCTCGTGGTCGACGGCGACCACATGCCGCCGGCCACCTGGACCCACCGCGACATCGAGCTGGTCACGCCGTCGGAACTCGGCTTCGACCCCGACGAGCTGCTCACGATGGCGGCGATCTACAGCCCGTTCGAGATGGCCTGCGCGCTCAAGCCGATCGCGCTCCGCCGGGCGTTGGAGCACGCCCCGGTCGCGACGTACGTCGACGGCGACGTCGAGGTGCTCGCCCCGATGCACGAGCTCCACGACGCCGCCGCCGACCACGACGTCGTGCTGATCCCGCACGTGCTCCAGCCGGTTCCCCGCGACGGCCGCCTGCCCGACGAGCCGGGCCTCCTCGGCGGCGGGATGTTCAACGGCGGGCTCATCGCGGTGCGCCGGTCGAGCGGCGACTTCCTCGGCTGGTGGGACGAACGCCTCCGCCGCGACGCCCTCGGCCGTCCGGACATGATGATGCTCGCCGACCAGCGCTGGCTCGACTTCGTGCCGGTGCTGTTCGACCACCACGTGCTGCGCGACCCCGCCTACGACGTGGCGTACTGGAACCTCCACGAGCGGCCCACCACCTGGGCGGGCGGGCGGCTCTGCGTCGTCGACCGTCCGGTGCGCTGCTTCCACTACTCGGGCCTCACCGAAGCCCGGCCCTGGATCCTCAGCACGTTCGCCGAGGAGCGCCCGCGGGTCTCGCTGGCCGATCTGCCGGCGGTGGCCCGTCAGTGCCGCGGGTGGCTCGACCGGCGGCGGTCGGTCGGGGCCGACGCCGACCGTGCGCTCGGCTACTTCTGGGACCGCACCGCGGCGGGCGTGCCGATCGACCGCCGGGCCCGGCAGGTCTGGCGCAACGCGCTCCTCGCCGCCGAGGCCGATCCGGCCGCCGGCGACCGCCCGCCGTCCCCGTTCGCCGCCGACGACGGCGCCGCGTGGGTCGAGTGGCAGCGCGCCCCCGCCGTCGCCGACGGCCTCGGTCGCTACCTCGAGGTCGTCTACGCCGAGTCGCCCGCCCTGCGGCGCCGCTTCCCGCTCGTGCCCGGCGACGACCGCCACGGCGTGCTCGCCTGGGCGGCGTCGCCCGACGCCGACGCGGCCGCCATCCCCGACGCCATCCGCCCCCAGCCCTCGGAGGTCGAGGTGACCACCGCTCCCCCGCCCCCGCCGGTCCGCCGGCCACCGCGACCCGACGCCGCCGCCCAGTCCCCGGTCGAGGGCGTCGAGCGGGCCCGCCGGGCGGTCGAGCGCACCCCCGAGGGGCCGTCGGGCGCCCTGGGCCGGGTCGTCGACCGCGCCTTCGCGGGCCGCGACCGCCGCCGCGACGAGCTCGACCGGGCGGTGCTCGACGCCCTCGCCGACCTGGCCGGACGGGTCGCCGACCTCGCCGACCGCCTCGACCGCACCCGCGACGACGTGCACGAGGGCGCCGTCCGCGCCGACGAGCTGGCCGCCGACCGCGACGAGCTGCGCACCGCGGCCGACGACATCGGCCGCCGGGTCGACGCGGTCGCCGGCGCGGTCGACGGGGCCCGTCAGGACCTCGACGGCGCCCTGGAGCAGGACCGCATCACCGGCGCGATCGTCGCCGACGCCGAGACCCGCTGGGTCGACGACCTCGACGACCTGCGCCGACGCCTCGACAAGCTCGCCGAACGGGTCGAGGCCACCGACCCGGCGGGCGGCGCCGACGACCCGGAGGCCGACGCCGATCCGGTGGGCCCCGCCGACGACCACCCGACAGGCGCGACCGACCCGACAGGCGACGACGACGCGGGCGCCGACGCCGAGGACGACCCGACCGAACGCCGCGGGCGCCCGCCCGCCGACGAGGAGGAGCACCCATGAAGGTCGACGGAGGCGTCGGGGGCGATCTGAGCATCGTCCCCCTCGCGGCGAAGCAGGCCGAGGACGACGGCTACGACGCGGTGTGGGCGTCGGAGATCAACGTCGACCCGTTCCTCACCCTGCTGCTCGCCGCCGAGCACACCGACACGATCCGGATCGGCACGAACATCGCGGTCGCCTTCGCCCGCAACCCGATGACCCTCGCCCAGTCCGCCCACGACCTCCAGCGGTTCTCCGAGGGTCGCCTGCTCCTGGGCCTCGGCAGCCAGATCAAGCCGCACATCACCCGGCGCTTCTCGATGGAGTGGAGCCGCCCGGCGGCCCGGATGCGGGAGATGATCCTCGCCCTCCGGGCGATCTGGGCGTGCTGGAACGAGGGCGCGGAGCTGCGGTTCGAGGGCGAGATGTACACCCACACGCTGATGACGCCGTTCTTCACGCCGCCGGCCTCGCCGCACGGACCGCCGGAGGTGCACCTCGCCGCGGTCGGCCCGTTGATGACCGAGGTGGCGGGCGAGGTCGCCGACGGCCTGCTCGCCCACGGCTTCACCACGCCCGAGTACCTGCGCGACGTGACCCTCCCCGCGCTGGAGCGGGGGGCGGCGAAGGTCGACCGCACCCGCGACGTCCTGTCGATCTCGCTCCCGGCCTTCGTCGTCACCGGTGCCTCCGACGAGGAGACCGAGAAGGCGGCGGCCGCGGTCCGCGGCCAGATCGCGTTCTACGGCTCGACCCCGGCCTACGCCGGCGTCCTGGAGCACCACGGCTGGGACCACCTCCACCCCGAGCTGAACCGCCTCTCGAAGGAGAAGCGCTGGACCGAGATGGGCGATCTGATCGACGACGACGTGCTCGCCGCGTTCGCGGTGGTCGCCGAGCCCGACGCGGTCGCCGACGCGCTCCTCGCCCGGTGGGGGGGCACGGTCGACCGGCTGAGCTTCTACGCCCCCTACGCCACCGACCCCGCCCTCTGGGCCGACGTCCGCCGCCGCCTCCAATCCGCCTGACCGTTACATCCGGGGTCAGACCCCAGATGTAACAACGGGCTTCCGTTACATCTGGGGTCAGACCCCGGATGTAACACCGGACGTGACGCGGCGAGGGCCCGACACCTTTGTCGGGCCCTCGTCACCGGATCGCCACACACGGCTTCCGTCGCCGCCCCCTGATCGCGGGAGCCGCGGTCTCGCTCCTCCCCGATCGGTCGCTCCGCCCCTGGTTGGAGGGCCGCGGCGACGATCGGGCCGATCGGCCTAGGCCGGCACCAGCTCCGCCTTGAGGTACCGGTCGCGGCACAGGGACCGCTGGAGCTTGCCCGAGCTCGTCTTGGGCAGGGTGCCCGCCGCGACGAGCACGATCTCACGCGGCGACACACCGACGGAGCTGCGCACCCGTTCGGCCACCTCGAGCCGGACGGCGTCGGCCGGGTCGCCCTTGATCTCGGCGACCACCACGACCTCCTCGATCCCGCGACGACCCTCGACGCCGATGGCGACGACGTTGCCGGCCCGCACGCCGTCGACGTCGCCGGCGGCCCGCTCGACGTCCTGCGGGAACACGTTGCGCCCACCGACGATGATCATGTCCTTGATGCGACCGCAGAGCACCAGTTCGCCGTCGACGAGGTAGGCGAGGTCGCCGGTGCGGAACCAGCCGTCCTCGAACGCCGCCCGGGTGAGGTCGGGCCGCCGGTAGTAGCCGCTCGTCACCGACGTGCCCCGGATCTGGAGCTCGCCGACCTCGCGCTCGCCGAGCACGTTGCCGGTCTCCGGGTCGACGACCCTCATCTCGAGCCCCTGCATCGGACGCCCGAGGCGGGCGAGGCGCCGCACGCCGGCGGCCGACGGGTCGGAGGCCGGGGCGGCGTAGCGTTCGGTCTCCAGCACGCGGCCGTCGACCGGGTCGGTGCGGAGGCCGTCGCCGGGCCGGGGGAACGATCCGGCGATGCACACCTCGGCCATGCCGAAGGCGGGGAAGATCGCCCCCGGTTGCAGGCCGTGGCGGGCGCCGGCCTCGATCAGCGCCTCCATCGCCTCGGCGTCGACCGGCTCGGCCCCGTTCAGCGCGACCCGCATGCGGGACAGGTCGAGGCCGTCGAGGCGGCGCAGCGCCCGGGTCGCGAGGATCCAGGCGAAGTTCGGGCCGGCGGTGGCGGTCGCGGAGTAGTCCGACATCCACCGCACCCACCGGGCCGGCGACGCCATGAAGTCCTGCGGGCCGGCGAGGGCGAGGTCGTTGCCGCCGGTCATCGACAGGGCCAGGAGCCCGACGAGGCCCATGTCGTGGTAGAGCGGCAGCCACGACACGATCACGTCGTCGTCGGGGTCGTAGTCGGTGGCCTCCACGATCGCGTCGAGGTTGGCGCAGACCGCGGCGTGCGGGAGCATCACGCCCTTCGGCTCCGAGGTCGAGCCGGAGGTGAACTGGAGGACCGCTAGCCGGCCGGGATCGAGGGCGGGCGGGGCGAAGTCGGCGGCGTCGCCGTCGATCGCGCCGAGCGGCACCATGTCGGGGTCGCCGGGCTCGGCCTCGATGAACGGCAGGAGCTGCTCGTCGACGAGCACGAGGCGGGCGTCGCCGGCGACGAGGCGGGCCCGGGTCTGGGCGACGAACTCCTCGATCGACCCCATGCGCATCGGCAGGGGCATCACCATGACCGTCGCGCCGGCCAGCCAGGCGGCCTGGATCGCGGTGACGAGCGCCCGCGACGTGGGCCCGAGGAGGGCGACGTGGTCGCCGACCCCCACCCCCCGCCGCTGGAGGTCCGCGGCCATGGCCCGGGCGTCGTCGTGGAGGCGGGCCCACGTGACCGGCTCGGCGTCGTCGCCGCTGATGAAGGTGATCGTGCCGCGGCCTCGACGGGCGGCGGCCTCGATGCGGGCAGGGAGGGTTCGGGGGAGGGTCTGCACGGCAGATCAGACCGCCTTCGCTCGCGGGGCGTTACCAGCTTCGTCGCCGGAGTGTCGACGAACGGGGATGACCTGGGTCCGCGTCGGGACGCCGGACCCGGGACGGCCGGCGGTCACCGGTCGACGACGCCTGGCGCGGGACCGACGAACGGCAGGCCGCGGGCGTCGGCGCGACGGACCGCAACGGCTGGCGGGGGTGCCGAGGGTGCCGAGTACCGTCGGAGGTCATGGCCGAGACGACCGCCGACCCCGCCGAGAAGGACCTGCCCCCGCACCGCTACACGGCGGCTCTCGCCAACGAGATCGAGGCCCGCTGGCAGGACCGCTGGGACGCCGAGGGCACGTTCCACGCCCCCAACCCGGTCGGGCCGCTGAGCGACGGGTTCGACGAGGTCGCCGATCTGCCGAAGACCTACGTGATGGACATGTTCCCGTACCCGTCGGGCGTCGGGCTCCACGTCGGGCACCCCCTCGGCTACATCGGCACCGACGTCTACGCCCGGTACCTCCGGATGAACGGCCGCAACGTCCTCCACACGATGGGCTACGACGCGTTCGGCCTGCCCGCCGAGCAGTACGCCCTGGCCACCAACACCCACCCGCGGGTCACGACCGAGGCCAACATCGCCAACATGCGCCGCCAGCTCCGGCGGCTCGGCCTCGCACACGACCCGCGCCGGTCGATCGAGACCACCGACGAGCGCTACTACCGCTGGACGCAGTGGATCTTCCTCCAGCTGTTCGGTTCCTGGTACGACACCGACGCCGACCGGGCCCGCCCGATAGCGGCCCTGGAGGCCGAGCTGGACGACGGCACCCGCGAGCCCGCCGAGGGCACGAACCCGTCGGGCCGGCCGTGGGGGGAGCTGTCCACCGACGAGCGGCGGAAGGTGCTCAACGCCCACCGCCTCGCCTACCTCGACGAGGTACCGGTCAACTGGTGTCCCGGGCTGGGCACGGTTCTGTCCAACGAGGAGGTCACCGCCGACGGGCGCTCCGAGCGCGGGAACTTCCCCGTGTACCGGCGACCGATGAAGCAGTGGATGCTGCGCATCACCGCCTACGCCGACCGGCTGCTCGACGACCTCGACCTGCTCGACTGGTCCGACGCGATCAAGACCCAGCAGCGGAACTGGATCGGCCGCTCCACCGGCGCCCGGGTCGACTTCGCCACCGCCGCGGGCCCGCTGACCGTGTTCACCACCCGGCCCGACACCCTGTTCGGCGCGACCTACATGGTCCTCGCGCCGGAGCACCCACTGGTCGATGCCCTCACGGCCCCGGCGTGGCCCGACGGCGTCCCCGGCGACTGGACCGGCGGGGCCGCCACGCCGGCGGAGGGCGTCGGCGCCTACGTCGATGCCGCGGCGCGCCGCTCCGACCTCGACCGCCAGGCCGACACCAAGGTCAAGACCGGTGTCTTCACCGGTAGCTACGCCACCAACCCGGCCACCGGCACCGAGATCCCCGTGTTCGTCGCCGACTACGTGCTGATGGGTTACGGCACCGGGGCGATCATGGCCGTGCCGGGCCAGGACCAGCGCGACTGGGACTTCGCCCACGCCCTCGGCCTGCCGGTGATCCGCACCGTCGCCCCGCCCGACGGCTCCGACGACGGTCCGTTCCTCGGCGACGGCCCCGCGATCAACAGCGGCTTCCTCGACGGGCTGGGGGTCGACGACGCCAAGGCGGCGATGATCGACTGGCTGGTCGAGCACGGCCACGGCACGGCGACCGTCCAGTACAAGCTGCGCGACTGGCTGTTCAGCCGCCAGCGCTACTGGGGCGAGCCGTTCCCGATCGTGTTCGGCGACGACGGCGAGCCGCGCGCCCTACCCGAATCGGCCCTCCCGGTCGTGCTGCCGCCGATGGACGACTTCTCGCCCCGGACGTCCGACGACGAGGACTCCGAGCCCGAGCCGCCGCTGGGGCGGGCCGACGGGTGGAGCGAGGTCACGGTCGACCTGGGCGACGGTGACGGCGAGCGCACCTACCGCCGAGAGCTGAACACGATGCCCAACTGGGCCGGGTCGTGCTGGTACGAGCTGCGCTACCTCGATCCCGACGACGACGAGGCGCTGGTCGACCCGGAGAACGAGCGCTACTGGATGGGGCCGCGCTCCGACGACGACTGCGGTGGCGCCGACCTGTACGTGGGCGGCGTCGAGCACGCGGTGCTGCACCTGCTGTACGCCCGCTTCTGGCACAAGGTGCTGTTCGACCTCGGCCACATCTCGTCGCGGGAGCCGTTCCGCCGGTTGTTCAACCAGGGTCTGATCCAGGCCTACGAGTACGTCGACGAGCGGGGCTTCTACGTCGAGGCCTCCCAGGTGGTCGAGCAGGACGGGCGCCACCTGTTCGACGGCCGGGAGGTCAGCCGCCAGCTCGGCCGCATGGGCAAGTCGCGCAAGAACGCGGTCGCGCCCGACGAGATCTGCGAACGCTACGGCGCCGACACCCTGCGCCTGTACGAGATGTTCACCGGCCCGCTCGACCAGAGCCGCCCGTGGGACTCCACCGCGATCGTCGGGATGTTCCGGCTGCTCCAGCGGATCTGGCGGGTGGTGATCGACGAGGACACCGGCCAGGTGCGCGTCGCCGACGACGTCGAGCCGTCCGAGGAGACCCTGCGGGTCCTCCACCCCACGATCGCCGCCGTGCGGGACGGGATGGAGGGGCTGAGGTCCAACACCTCGATCGCCCGCATCACCGAGCTGACCAACCACCTGACGTCGGCCCACCCCGACGGCGGCGTGCCCCGGTCGGTCGCCGAGGCCCTGGTCCAGATGCTGGCGCCGCTCGCCCCCCACGCGGCTGACGAGCTGTGGGCGCGCCTCGGCCACGAGGGCACCCTGATCCGGGGCCCGTTCCCGGTCGCCGACGAGCGATGGCTGGTCGCCGACACGGTGGAGGTCCCGGTGCAGGTCAACGGCAAGGTGCGGGCCCGCATCACCGTCCCGGCCGACGCCGACGCCGCCGCGCTCGAGGCCCTGGCCCGCGCCGACGAGAAGGTCGCCGCCCTCCTCGACGGGGCCGAGGTCCGCAAGGTCATCGCCGTCCCCGCCAAGATGGTCAGCTTCGTCGTCGGCTGAATCCGGCGAGGTCTCCGCGAGATCCACCGGGGTAACGGTTTTCCTCCGACCCCACCTGTTACCGGTGGCCGATGCCGGGGAGGAAGCGGCCGGTGGTGGCGGTCCAGCGGCGGTAGGGGTCGCCGTGGATCTCCCGCAGGTTCGGCTCCTCGACGAGGCGGACCTGGACCTGGATCGACGCCCAGGCGAGGACGGCCCCGACGATCGTCGCCGCGTTGGGCACCATCGCGGCCACTCCCGCCGAGAAGGCGAGCATCCCGGTGAAGATCGGGTTCCGCACCCGGGCGAAGAGACCGCTGGTCACCAGGTCGGTCCGCTCCCCCGCCTCGACGCCGATGCGCCACGACTCGCCCATCTGCACCTGGGCCACCACCGTCAGGGCGATCGCGCCGAGGGCGAGCCCCGCCCCCACGACGCTCGCCACCGTCCACCGGTCGCCCGCACCGAGGGCCGCGACCGCGCCGGGCACCTCGGATCCCCCGCCGCCCAGCACCGCCCACAGCGGGCCCGCGGCGAGCAGACCGAAGCCGACGACGAGCATGGGCCCGACGACCCGCTCGACGCCCTCGGCGCGGAACCTCCACCCGGTGTCGCCGTGCCGTCGCACCTGGACCACGGTGCGCCACCCGAACGCGAGGACGACGAAGAGGGCGACGAGGGCTACGGCGGTGACGGCGGGGTCCATGGGTCTAGGATGCGAGCAATAGCTCGCATCTGTCTACTCGCTTTCCCGGGACCACCACCGTGACCGCATCCGAGACCGCCAACGGCCTGTCCCCCCGGCTACGGCCCCGCAAGCAGCCCCGCCAGCGCCGATCGGCCGAGACCCGGGCTCGCATCCTCGACGCGGCGGCGACGGTGTTCGGTCGCGACGGCTACTCCCACGGCACGACCAACCGCATCGCCGAGGAGGCCTGCCTGTCGGTCGGGTCGCTCTACCAGTACTTCCCGAACAAGGACGCCATCCTCGTCGAGCTGGTCGACGCCCACATCACCGAGGGCACCGAGGCGGTCACCGCGTCGTTGACCCGGGCGCTGGCCGACCACGACGGGCCCGGGCCGCTCCCCCTCGCCGACCTGCTC
>JAAYBP010000517.1 GCA_012730075.1 Acidimicrobiales bacterium
CGCCGGAGACATGTCGGACGAGGCCGGAGAGCAGGCCGACGGCGACACGTCGGACGAGGACGGGGAGCATGCGGTTCCGGTCGCCGCGGTCGAGGCCGCCCCGCCGGTCGCGACCCGAGCCGATGTCGACGCCACGACGGGCGATCTCGCCGGCGCCGAGGGCCCGGAGGTCGGCGACCGCGACGCGGCCGTGGTCGCCGCGACCGGGTCGGTCGAGGCGTCGGACGCCGGCGGGGATCCGAGCACCGCGGGCGTCGAGGTGGCGACCGCGTCCGACCCGGCCGCGGAGGCCACGGGCGAACGCGCCGAGGCGGCGCGGGCGACGGTCGACACGCCGCCCGACGATGCCCGGTCCGACGACGCCCCGTTCGACGTCGATGCGCAACCCGCCGACGACGGCGACATCTACGACGACGGCCAGGGCCCGCCGCCGCTGCGGCGCGTCACGCTGCGGTCGGTCGCCTTCGGGACGGTCCTCACGCTGCTGGTGGCGGCGATCCCGGTGCTCGGCTACCTCGGCCAGGACCGGCTCCTGAAGAGCCGCGGCGGTGACGTGGTCGTCGACTCGGCCGGTCCGACCGAGCCGGGCTACCGGGCGTTCGTCACGCCCACGCCCACGGCCCTCGTCGTCCACCGCGACGCCGAGGGGAACCCGGCGTCGGCGACGCTCCTGGCGCTCGGGGCCGGCGACGACGGCGGCACGGTGCTCCAGGTGCCGCTGACCACGATGGTCCACAACCCGATCATGATCCGGCGCCTGATCGGCATCTGGGAGCACGACCGCGACGACGAGTCGTTCCGGCGCACGACCGAGGAGATCCTCGGCATCTCGATCCCGGCTCCGCTGATCGACGTCACCGACGAGAGCCTGGCGGCCCTGATCGCGCCGGTCGCCCCGCTGGAGATCACCGGCACCGACCCGATCGTCGACGAGGACGGGGTCCAGTACGCGGGCGACATCTCGCTCGCCGCAGAGCAGGTCGGGCCCTACCTGCGGGCCACCTACGAGGGCGAGGCCGAGCTCGCCCACCTCGCCCGCACCGAACGGGTGTGGCAGGCCTGGCTCGCCGCGCTCGGCGAGGCCGGGGTCGACGACGCGGTGGGCGCGGCGACGACGGGCATCGGGCCGTTCCTGCGGGCCCTGGCGGGCGGTACCGCGATGGTCGAGACGCTCGACGTCCAGCCCGACGAGCCCATGTACTTCGGCGACATCCCGCCCCTGATCCCGACCGACCGGTTCGAGGCCCAGGTCGTCGACGCGGTGCCCTTCCCGCACTCGCCGTCGCCGGGTCGTCGGGCCACGATCCAGCTGCTCAACGGCAGCGAGGGGGCGACGGTGCCGATGGCGCTGATGCACGACCTCGTCCTCGCCGGAGGCGCGGTGATAACCGTCGGCAACGCGGACGCGTTCGGACGGGAGACGACCCTCGTCGAGTACTCCGGGACGGCCAACCGCGAGGTGGCGGCCGACCTCGCCGCCGTGCTGGGCGATGATGTCGAGGTCGAGCAGATGTCCGCGACGCGGGCGGAGGCCGAGGCGGAGGACCTGGTGATCACGATCGGGAGCGATGTGTTGGAGAGGTACGACGACGGTGGCTGACGATGCGACGGGGGCCGCCCCCGACGTCGAGGACGCGGCGTACACACCGTTCGTCGACCCCGAGACCGACGCCGCCGCGGTCATCGCCGCCCGCGCCGCCGACGGCAAGGGCGGAACCGACACGGTGATCCTCCGGGTGGGTGAGGTGCTCGGCATCACCGAGCTGTTCGTCGTGACCGGATGCCGGAACGTGCGCCTGGTGCGCGCCGTGGTCGACGAGGTGGAGGCCCACGTCCGGGCCGACACCGGCCGCAGCCCGAAGCGGATCGAGGGCCTCGACGACCTGCACTGGGTGCTGATGGACTACGGCGACTGGGTCGTCCACGTGTTCCTGGACGAGACCCGGGGCTTCTACGACCTCGAACGCCTGTGGGCCGATGTCCCCCGGGTGGACTGGGCCGCGGGTTAGCGTCCCGCACCACCGCAGTCGGGCTACAGGGGGGTTTCCGTGTTCGCCGAGGTGTTCGCCCAGGAGAGCCTGTCCCAATCCACCTACGAGTTCGAGGTCAACCCGGTCGTCAGCCTGTTCAGCATCGCTTTCGGCGGGCTCGTGGGCTTCCTGATCGGGCGCTCGAAGGGGCGGCCGGTGCTGGGGCTGATCCTCGGCGCCCTGCTCGGGTGCTTCGGCTGGGTGATCGTCGCCCTGATCCCGGCGAAGCGGAACACCCACGCCACCGCGGCCCAGTTCGCGGGTTACCGCCCGCCACCGACGCCCGCCTACGGCCCGGGTGCGGGTGGCTACGGTCCGCCGCCGGGGTACGGCGCTCAGCCCGGGTACGGTCCGCCGCCGGGGTACGGCGCTCAGCCCGGGTAC
>JAAYBP010000105.1 GCA_012730075.1 Acidimicrobiales bacterium
GCGCCCGCGAAGAAGGCGCCCGCGAAGAAGGCGGCGTCCACGAAGAAGGCGGCCCCGGCGACGAAGGCAGCCGCGAAGAAGGCGCCGGCGAAGCGGGCGACGCCCGCGAAGAAGGCCGCCCCGGCGAAGAAGGCGGCGAAGAAGGCTCCGGCCAGGAGGACGTCGGCCAGGAAGCGGTCACCGTTCCCGGCCCGGTTCCTCGAAGCCCAGCGCGAGGCGCTGCTCGCCGAACGCGCCACCTACCTCGTCCAGGCCGAGACGCTCGAGGCGGAGGCGGTCGCGCTCGTCACCGACCTCGACCCCGGCGACGTCCAGTTCGACGAGGAGTCCGGCGAGGGCGACACCCTCGCGGTCGAGCGCGAGCGCGACCTCGCCCTCTCGGCCCAGGCCCGGCAGGCGGTCGAGGAGATCGACCACGCCCTGGCCAAGTTCGACCTCGGCACCTACGGCATCTGCGAGGTGTCCGGTGAGCCGATCCCGAAGGAACGCCTGGAGGCGATCCCGTGGGCGCGTGAGCGGGTGGAGTACAAGATCGGTGGGCTCGGCCGTCGCTGACGACCGCGCCGAGGCCGACCGGCCGGCGCGCCCCGGGCGCGCCGGCACGGTCTCCGTCCTCGCCGCGGTCGTCGTCATCGTCGATCAGGTCTCGAAGCACTGGGCGGTCAACCGGCTGTCGGGCGGGCGGGTCGTCGAGGTGGTCGGCGACCTCCACTTCGCCCTGACCTGGAACACCGGCGCCTCCTTCAGCCTCGGCGAGGGCCGGAACCTCGGCCCCCTGATCGCCGTGCTCGCCCTGGGGGTGGTCGCCTGGCTGCTCCGTTCGGGCCACAGCCGCACGATCCCCGGTGCGGTCGCGGCGGGCCTGGTCGCCGGCGGCGCGATCGGCAACCTCGTCGACCGGGCGTTCCGTTCGGGTCCGGCGGGCGCCCCGTCGGGCTTCATGGGTGGCGCGGTCGTCGACTTCATCGCCCTGCCCTGGTGGCCGACCTTCAACGTCGCCGACTCGGCGGTCGTGGTCGGGGCGATCCTCCTCGTCTTCGCCACCTGGCGCGAGGGCGACGGCGACGGGTGACCGTCCACCGCGAGACCGTGCCCGCCGCCCTGGCCGGCCAGCGCATCGACCGGGTCGTGGCCTTCGTCGCCGACGTCAGCCGCCGCGAGGCGGCCGACCTGCTCGATGCGGGGCGGGTGGTCGTCGACGGCCGGGTGGTGGAGCGGCCGTCGACCCGCGTCGAGGAGGGGAGCGAGGTCGTCGTCGAGGTCGACCCGGCCCCCACCGGGCCGGCGGTGCGCGCGGAGGCGGCGGTCGAGGTGCCCGTCGTCGCCGTCGACGAAGCGTTCGTCGTGGTCGACAAGCCGCCCGGCCTGGTCGTGCACCCCGGCGCCGGGCAGGCGACCGGCACGATGGCCGCCGGCCTGCTCGCCCGGTTCCCCGAGCTGGCCACCGTCGGCGACCCCGAGCGCCCCGGCATCGTGCACCGCCTCGACCGCGACACCTCGGGTCTGCTCGTCGTCGCCCGCACCGAGGCCGCCTACCACCACCTCGTCGACCAGCTCCAGCGCCGGTCGGTCGAGCGCACCTACGTGGCGGTCGTCGCCGGCCATCCCGATGCGTCCGTGGGCCTGGTCGACGCCCCGATCGGACGCTCGCCGCGGCAGCCGACCCTGATGGCCATCCGCACCGACGGCAAGGCGGCCCGCACCCGCTACGAGGTCGAGGAGACCTTTACCGAACCCGACCGGGTCGCCCGGGTGACGTGTCGCCTCGAGACGGGGCGCACCCATCAGATCCGGGTGCACATGAAGGCGATCGGGCATCCGGTCGTGGGCGACGTCCGCTACGGCGGGGGGCGCACGCGCGTCGCCTGCCCCCGGCCGTTCCTCCACGCCGCCCGGCTCGCCTTCGACCACCCCGCCACCGGCGAGCGGGTGTCCTTCGATGCCGCCCTGCCCGCGGACCTCACCGCCGTGCTGGCCGGCCTCTCCTAGCCGGCGCGCACGCGGTCAGCGGGCGGGTTCGGGCCAGGGGGCGGCGCCGCGGGTGATGGCGGCGACGTCGGCGAGCGTCCGGCCTTCGAGCAGGCTGCGCATCCGGCTCCCTGCGTCGGCCCACACCGCGAGCAGCACGCACTGGCCCTCGTGGTCGCACGCGCCGTTCTGGTGCGGCTCGCCGAAGTCGCCGACGACGATCGGGCCGTCGACGGCGGAGACGATCTGGGCGAGGGTGATCTCCGCCGGGTCGCGGGCCAGCACGTAGCCGCCGCCGACCCCGCGCTTCGAGCGCACCAGGCCCGCCCCCTTGAGGGCGAGGAGGATCTGCTCGAGGTAGGGCTGGGGGAGCCCGGTGCGCTCGGCGATGTCGCGCACCGCGGTGGGCGTCTCGTCGGGGTGGAGGGTCAGCGACAACAGGGCGCGGCAGGCGTAGTCACCCCGGGTCGAGACCTTCATGGCCGAGCATGGTACGGCCCCGGCCCCCGGATGCCGCGGGACGCCCGTGGCCGGGGGACTACCGGACGTCGCGGAGGGGCCGATAGGGTCCACGGCGCCCCGGGAGGTCCGGGGTCTCGGAAGGGGTCCTCGTGGGTGACCACCCGCTCATCCCCGACTACGACGGCGGTTGCATCTCGGGCCTCGTCCCGGCGCTGATCGAGCCGTCGGACGGGGCGCCGCCGGCCTGGCTGCCCGCCGCCGCGGTGGAGGCCGACCAGGTCGTGCTGCTCGTGCTCGACGGCCTCGGTTGGGAGCAGCTCCAGGCCCGCCGACCGCTGGCGCCGACCCTCTGCGACCTGGCCGGTGGGCCGATCGACAGCGTCACGCCGACCACCACCGCCACCGCCCTCACGTCGATCGCCACCGGTCTGCCGCCCGGCGACCACGGTGTCGTCGGCTACCGGGTCGCGGTCGACTCCGAGGTCCTGAACATCCTCCGCTGGAGCACGCCGCGGGGTGATGCCCGCCGGTCGATCGACCCCGAGCGGTTCCAGCCCCACTCGGCGTTCTGCGGGCAGCGTCCCGCGGTCGTCACCAAGGCCGAGTTCGCGTCGTCGGGCTTCAGCGGCGCCCACCTCAGCCAGGTGCGGTTCAACGGCTACCGGGTGCCGTCGACGCTGGTCACCGAGATCCGCCGGCTGCTCGCCGCGGGCGAGCCGTTCCTCTACGCGTACTACGACGGCGTCGACAAGGTCAGCCACGAGTACGGCCTCGGCGAGCACTACGACGCCGAGCTGTCCGCCGCCGACCGCCTGGTGGCCGACGTCCTCTCCGTCCTCCCGCCCGGTGCCGCGCTCGTGGTCACCGCCGACCACGGGCAGGTCGACGTCGGCGACCGCATCGTCCACCTCCACCCCGACCTCGGGGAGCACATCGCCATGCAGTCCGGTGAGGGCCGCTTCCGGTGGTTGCACGCCCGGCCGGGCCGGGTCGCCGCCCTGCACGAGGCGGCCGCCGCCCACCACGGAGGCGACGCCTGGGTCGTCACCCGCGACGAGACCATCGAGGACGGGTGGTGGGGTCCACGGGTCACCGACGACGCCCGGGCCCGCCTCGGCGACGTCGCCCTCGTCGCCCGCGAGCCGGTGTCGTTCCACGACGACGCCGACACGGGCCCCTTCGTGCTCGTCGGTCGCCACGGGTCGATGACCCCGGCCGAGGTGCTCGTCCCCTGCCTGGTCGGCGCCAACCTCTGACCCCCCTGGACCGGCGGGCGGTACCGCGGCGTACCCTGGTCGACCCCGCCGACGGAGGACAGATGACCGACACCACGCCGCCCGCCCCCGGATCGTCCGCAGACGGATCGCCCGCGCCGAACGAACCCGGCGCCGACGGACCGAGCCCCGACCCGACGGTGCAGGGCGAGCTGGTCGACGAGGCGATCGGGGAGGACGACGACCGCCGGGAGGCGATCGAGGAGCCGGCCAAGCTGATGCGCATCGGCTCGATGATCAAGGGCCTCCTCGAAGAGGTGCGCACCGCCGACCTCGACGACGCCGCCCGGGTCCGCCTGCGCGAGATCTACGAGACGTCGCTCGCGGAGCTGGGGTCCTCGCTGTCCGACGACCTGCTCGAGGAGCTGAAGCGGGTCACCAGCCCGTTCGCCGAGAGCGCCGAGAGCGCCGAGCCGCCGTCGGACGCCGAGCTGCGCATCGCCCAGGCCCAGCTCGTCGGGTGGCTGGAGGGCCTCTTCCACGGCATCCAGGCGTCGCTCTTCGCGCAGCAGATGGCGGCCCGGGCCCAGCTCGAGCAGCTCCACCGCCAGCTCCCCTCCGGCGGCGCGCCCGGTGCGGCCGGCCCCGCCGGTCCCGGCGGCCCGCCCCGCCCCGGCGGCCTCGGCGAGCCCGGCCCCGGCACCTACCTCTAGCCCGACCGGGGTTGAGGGGCGGCGCCGGGGTTGGTACGGTCCGAATCACAGCCGTGTCATTCGTCCACAGACTGTGGACGAACCATGTGGAAGCGGTTGTGGACCACCGTCGACGGTTCGTCGGCACCCCGCCGGGGCGGGAGGTCGAGGAGGTTCCGTGGGGGGCTCGTTCACCCACCTTCACACCCACACCGAGTACTCGATGCTCGACGGCGCGTCGCGCATCGAGTCGGTCGTGGCGGCGGCGGCGGCCGACGGCCAGCCGGCGCTCGGCATCACCGACCACGGCAACATGTACGGCGTCCTGCCGTTCTACAAGGCATGCCGTGAGCAGGGCATCAACCCGGTCATCGGGTTCGAGGCCTACATGGCCCACGAGCACCGCAGCGAGCGCATCGCCACCCGCGGCAAGGTCGACGACACCGGCGGTGAGGGCGAGGGCGGCCGGAAGGCCTACTACCACCTGACCCTGCTCGCCGAGAACGACGTCGGCTACAAGAACCTGATCCAGCTCTCGTCGCGGGCGTTCCTCGAGGGCTACTACCGCAAGCCCAAGGTCGACTGGGAGACCCTCGCCGACCACAGCGAGGGCGTCATCGCCACCACCGGCTGCCTCGGCGGGCACGTCCTCCAGTCGCTCCTGAACGGCGACCGCGACGGCGCGGTGCAGAAGGCGGCGCGGCTCCAGGAGATCTTCGGGCGCGACAACCTCTTCGTCGAGCTCCAGGACCACGGCATCCCCGAGCAGCACCGCACCAACCCGCAGCTCGTCGACATCGCCCGCCGCATCGGCGCCCCGCTGCTCGCCACCAACGACAGCCACTACACCCACGCGGACGACGCCGAGGGCCACGACGCCCTCCTCTGCGTGCAGACCGGCGCCCAGATCTCCCAGGGCGAGAACGAGCGCTTCAAGTTCAAGGGCCACGGCCACTACCTGAAGTCGGCCCAGGAGATGCGCCACCTGTTCCGGCACCTCGAGGTGGCGTGCGACAACACGCTCTGGGTCGCCGAGCGGGCCGACGTCACCATCGACACGTCCGGTCAGCCGAAGCTGCCGAGCTTCCCCCTGCCCGACGGCTTCGCGTCCGACACCGAGTACCTGCGCCACATCACGCTCGAGGGGGCGCGGGCCCGCTGGGGCGACGACCTGCCCGAGGCGGTGTCCGACCGCCTCGCCTACGAGCTGAAGACCATCGACGACATGGGCTTCTCGGCGTACTTCCTCATCACCTGGGACCTCATCAAGCACGCCCGCGACCTGGAGATCCGGGTCGGTCCCGGGCGGGGGAGCGCGGCGGGCTGCGCGGTGGCGTACTGCCTGCGCATCACCGACATCGACCCGATCAAGTACGAGCTGCTCTTCGAGCGCTTCCTCAACCCCAGCCGGGTGTCGATGCCCGACATCGACATGGACTTCGACTCCCGCTACCGGGACGAGATGATCCGCTACGCGGCCGAGCGCTACGGCCGCGACCACGTCGCCCAGATCATCACCTTCTCCACCATCAAGGCCCGGGCCGCGGTGCGCGACGCGGCCCGGGTGCTCGGGCTGGCCTACGGCGTCGGCGACAAGGTCGCCAAGGCGATGCCGCCGCTGGTGATGGGGCGCGACACGCCGCTCTACGCCTGCATGGAGGAGCACCCGAAGTTCGTCGACGGCTACCAGCGGGCCGCCGAGCTGCGGAAGATGTACGCCGAGGACCCCGAGGTCGCCCGGGTCGTCGACGTCGCCAAGAGCCTCGAGGGCATGCGCCGCCAGGACGGCATCCACGCCGCCGCGGTGGTGATCACCGACGACTCCCTCACCGAGTACCTGCCGATCCAGCGCAAGCCCGGGCCGGGGCAGGACCCCGACGAGGCGCCGGTCGTCACCCAGTACGAGATGGGCAGCGTCGAGGAGCTCGGCCTGCTCAAGATGGACTTCCTCGGACTGCGGAACCTCGACGTCATCACCGACACGATCCAGCTCATCCGCGACTTCCGGGGCGTCGAGGTCGACATCGACGACCCGCCGCTCGACGACGAGGCGACCTTCGAGATGCTCCGCCGGGGCGACTCGATCGGCGTGTTCCAGTTCGAGGGCGGCGGGCTACGCCAGCTCCTGCGCCGCATGGCGCCCACCACCTTCGAGGACGTCGCCGCCCTCGTCGCGCTCTACCGGCCGGGGCCGATGGGCGTGAACATGCACAACGACTACGCCGACATCAAGAACGAGCGCAAGGCGGTGTCGTACTTCCACCCCGACGCCGAGGAGCTCCTGGCCGACACGTTCGGGCTGATGATCTACCAGGAGTCGATGATGGGCGTGTCGCAGCGCTTCGCCGGCTACTCCCTCGCCGACGCCGACAACCTGCGCAAGGCGTGCGGCAAGAAGAAGCGGGAGGTGATGGAGCAGGAGCGGGCCAAGTTCGTCGACGGATGCGACGCGTCCGGGTACGGCCGCGACCTCGGCACCCACCTGTTCGACACGATCGAGAACTTCGCCGACTACGCCTTCAACAAGTCCCACGCCTACGGCTACGGCTTCGTCTCGTACCAGACCGCCTACCTGAAGGCGAACCATCGCATCGAGTACCTGGCGGCCCTGCTGACCAGCGTCAAGACCAACCTCGACAAGGCGGCGGTGTACCTCAACGAGTGCCGCCAGTCGCAGATCCCGGTGCTGGTCCCCGACGTGAACCGTTCACAGGCCGACTTCGTGCCCGCCCGCCTCGACGACGGTACCGAGGTGATCCCCTTCGGCCTCTCCGCGGTGCGCAACGTCGGGTCGGGGCTCGTCGCCCAGCTCCTCGAGGAGCGCGACGCGGGCGGTCCCTTCGGCGACTTCTACGACTTCTGCGACCGCGTCCCGCTGCCGGTGCTCAACAAGAAGACGATCGAGTCGCTGATCAAGGCGGGCGGGTTCGACTCGCTCGGCCACCCCCGCAAGGGCCTGCTGATCAGCTTCGAACCCATCGTCGACATGACGATCTCGCGGCGCCGCCAGGAGGACCAGGGCGTCATGTCGCTCTTCGACGACGCCCCGAGCGGAGACGGCGGCTTCGACGACCGGCCCGAGATCCCCGACGTCGAGTTCGACAAGACCGAGCGCCTGAAGCTCGAGAAGGAGATGCTCGGCCTGTACGTGTCGGACCACCCGATGATGGGCATCGAGGCCGCCCTGCGTCGACGCACCGACACCACCCTGCGCGCCCTGATCGACCAGGCGGAGAGCCCCGGCGTCGAGGCCGACGGCGGGCGCGACGCCAAGCCGGTCACCGTCGGCGGGGTCGTCACCGGCCTCCAGCACAAGTTCACCAAGGCCAACAAGCGCATGGCGGTGTTCGTGCTCGAGGACCTGGAGGCGTCGATCGAGGTCACCGTGTTCCCCACCGCCTTCGAGTCGATCGGCCACGTCCTCGCCGACGACCTGGTGGTGGTGCTGCGGGCCCGCCTCGACGCCCGCGAGGACGTGCCCAAGCTGATCGCGATGGACGTGTCGCCGTGCGCCGACCTGTCAGAGTCGCCGCCGCTGCGGCTCCGGGTCCCGCCGCACCAGGTGTCCGACGAGCGGGTCAGCCGGCTGAAGGACGTCCTGGTCGCGTTCCCGGGCGACTCGCAGGTGCAGCTCCACATGGGCGACAAGGTCGTGCGCCTGCCCGATTCCTGGTCGGTGCAGGTCGACAGCGGCCTGGTGTCGGAGCTGAGGGTCATCTTCGGGGCCGACTGCATCCTCTCCGAATCGGCCTGACGCCGGCGCGGTCCGACGCCCCCGGCCAGCCGGTTTGCGCTCGGCGTCCGGGGAGACTGGACTTGTAGGGCTGCGCGCCACCGCTCCGGAGGAACCAGAACGCCATGGCCATCGAGGTCGAGACCAAGGACTGCACCGCACTTTCCGACGCCGAGTTGGCCGAGATGGCCGATCTCTGCGCCGCGGGACCGCGTCCGTACGAGGTCGGACTGCTCTCCAAGCAGGCCGAGGAGTGGGTGCTGATCACCCTCGCCCGCGAGAACGGGCGCATCAAGGGCTTCTCGTTCTGCACCCTCGAGCGCATCGGCGGCACGCCGAGCGTGCTGGTGGGCCTGGCGTCGATCAAGCGCACCGCCAAGCGCGACACGGTCCTGCGCCAGATGATGACCGACCAGCTCCGCCGGGCCGTGCTGGCCTTCCCCGACGAGGACGTCCTCGTCGGCACCCGGCTCGCCACCGCCTCGGCGTTCGACGCCTTCCGCGCCCTGACCGACATCGTGCCCCGGCCCGACTACGTCGCCACCGGCGAGGAGCGGGCGTGGGGGCGCCGGCTGGCCAAGCGCTTCGGCGTGCCGACCGACGCGTACGACGAGCGGGCCTTCAAGGTCACCGCCGCCGAGACCCCGGCGCTGGTGTTCGACCACGACAGCCTCAAGCCCGAGTCGATCCCGGCCGACGTGGTCGCCCTGTTCGACGACGTCGATGCCGACGGCGGCGATTCCCTCGTCGGCTTCGGCTGGGCCCTCGCCGACGACCTGGTCAAGCTGATCTGATCCCGGCCCGCGGGGCGGCGCGGCCGTGGAGCTGAACGACGCGATCCGGCTCCGCCGGATGGTGCGGACCTTCGGGCCGGACCCGGCGCGCCCGGATCGGGTCGACGCCGACCTGCTCGACGACCTGCTCGACCGGTCGCGGCGGGCGCCGTCGGCCGGGAACGTGGCCGCGGTCCGGTTCCTGGTCCTCGACGACGTCGACGCGGTCGCCCGGTACTGGGACCTGACCCTCGCCCCCGACCGGCGCGCGGGCTTCGCCTGGCCGGGCCTGCTGGTCGCTCCGGTGCTGGTGGTGGTGTGGGTCGAACCCGACGCCTACCCGCGCCGGTACGCGGAGGCCGACAAGGCGGCTACCGGACGGGGGAGCGGGGTCGACGCCTGGCCGGTGCCGTACTGGTGGGTCGATGCCGGCGCCGTCGTGCAGAACCTGCTCCTCGGCATCGTCGACGCCGGGCTGGGCGGCTGCCTGTTCGGCCTGTTCGAGCACGAGGAGGCGGTGCGCGCCGCGTTCGGCGTACCCGCGGGCTGGCGGGCGGTGGGTACCGTCGCCATCGGCCACCCCGGCCCCGAGGAGCGCCGCGGTCGCTCGGCCGGCCGTCGGCGACCCGACCGCGACGAGCTGATCCGGCGCGGCGCCTGGGGTTGAGGCGCCTCCGGGGCCCACGCGACGTGGTCCGGCGGGGGCCTCCGGCAGCCGAAATGTTGCGGAATGGTTGCTGTCGTCACGCCGATGACCAGGGATTTCCTGGGGAAGTGATTCTTTTCACGTTGCGATCGCGTTACGAACGGCGCCTCGATCGTGCACACTCCTCCCTCGGCCCCGTCCTCGTGAACGCATTCACGTGCGGTGGCGGGGCCGCTACATCCACGGAAGGAGTGCTCCAACGATGGAGACCACCACCAAGGGCGTCGATCGCCCCCCGAGTCCCACCGCGCCGCGCGGCCGGGTCCCCGTCCGGGTCCTGATCGCCGGCGCCACCGTCCTCGCCCTCGGACTGGCCGTGTTCCTCGGCCCGGCGGCGGCGGACGAGCCGGCGGCCGCGCCGGAGACGACCGTCGTCGAGGAAGCGGCCCCGTCCACCACCGAGGCCGACGCGGCCGAGGGATCCACCGAGCCCGAGTGGACCGATGAGGAGCTCGCCTTCTTCGAGTCGCTGCACGAGCAGCGGGTCGCCGCGTTCCTCGAGGCGCTGCACCGCCAGCGGGTGGAGGCCTTCCTCGAAGCGGCCGCCGAGCGGGAGGCCGCCGAGGCCGAGGCCGCCCGCCAGGAGCAGGAGGCGGCCGAGCGCCGCGCCGCGGAGGAGGAGGCCGCCCGCCGGGAGGCCGCCGCGCCGGCGGTGCCCAGCGGCAGCGTCTGGGACTCCCTCGCCCAGTGCGAGTCCGGCGGCAACTGGTCGATCAACACCGGCAACGGCTACTACGGCGGGCTCCAGTTCAGCCTGTCGACGTGGCACGCCATGGGCGGCGCCGGCCTACCGCACCAGAACAGCCGGGAGGCCCAGATCGCGGTGGCCGAGCGGGTCCGCGCCAGCCAGGGTTGGGGCGCCTGGCCGTCGTGCAGCCGCCGGCTCGGCCTGCGCTGACCCGACCGCCGGATCGCGGTCGATCCGTCCGATCCCCCGAACCCGCGCCGAGGCGCCCGTCCCGACGATCGGGGCGGGCGCCTCGTCCGCGTTCACCAGGGGCTCGTGCCCGGCGACCCGGACGCCGGCGGGGGTGGTCCGCCCGCGGGTCCGATCGGGGCGTGTCCGCCGCCCGGGGGGTGGGCGAGGGGATTCGGCGGCGTGCGGGCGGTGGCCGCGGCGAGGCCGGCGACGGCCGTGACGGTCAGGGCGACCGCGGCCACCCGGAGTCCGTTGCCGGGACGGAACCCGGTCGATTCGAACGGATCCGGCAGCCCGTAGGCCGCGGCCCGCTCGGTGATCTCGTCGCGCATCGTGTGGAAGTCGTCCCGGGCCGCGGAGTACGACAGCCAGATCCAGCCGAGGCCGCCCAGGGCCAGCACCACGACCAGTACCGCCGCACCCCGCGCCTCGCGACCCTGCCGCAGGCGGAAGCCGACGTAGGCGGCGATGGCGGCGAGCGCGGTGACGACCGAAAGGGCGAACCCGTCGCTCACCGGCCCCAGGATCCACTCCCGGCTCGGCGTGCCGGACTCGACGGTGACGGTGTTGGCCCCGCCGAACCCGGGCACCGGCTCGCCCTCGACGTCGACCCGGAGCTGGGTGCGGCCCCATCCGGTCCACCACACGTCGCCCACGTCGTCGATGGCGATTCCGAACCAGCGCCCGTACGGGGCGGCGGTCGCGACGAGCAGGGCCAGCAGGGCGACGAACATCATCAGCGGGGCCCGCGACGTCTGGACCGGCTGGAGCGACGAGCGCGGCGCGGCGGTGAACGCGGCCGCGGCGGGCGGCAGGCCGGGAGGGACGCTGGGGTCGGGGCCGGATGGTCCGGCGGGCGCCGCGGGCGGCTCCGCCGGGTAGCCGGAGGGCGGGATCCACTGGTTCGCCACCTCTGCCCCCTCGGTGTGGTCGGCGCGACCGTACCAGGACTTCCCGAGGGCGCGATTTGGGTCGCGCGCCCCATGGTGGGAGGTCGGGCGCCGTGGGATCATCGGGTCGCCTGCCGCCGGGAGGGAGACGAGGGGTGACGGCACCACGGGCGCGATTCCAGGCGGAGCGGGTCGGGGGAGAGGCGGATGACGTGATCGACGTGACGACGCCGTGGGAACGGCCTCCGGTGCCGCTGCGCGGCGTCGACCTGTACGTGTCCTTCGGCGCCGCCGAGGCGGAGATGTGGCGACGCACCGGTCAGGAGCTGACCGCCGGGCTGAGGCGGGTCGCGGCCCGTCGGCCGCTCGACGTCGACGATCCGGCGCGCCTGATGCGTCGCCTCGCCCGGGCCGCCGCCGAGGGAGACGGGTCGGCCGCGGGGGCGCTGCGCCTCGCCCACGAGCGGGCCCGGCTCGTCCGCGGCGCCGAGGGCCGACGCGCCTGCGCCCGTGCGGTCGTCGGCTGGCTGCTCGAGGAGGGCTACCGGGCGGTGGTGTTCCACGAGTCGATCGCCGCGGCCGAGGAGATCGCCGATTCGATCGCCGGACGGGGCGGACGGGCGGTCGTCGACCACGAGCAGAGGGCCCCCCGGGACCGCGCCGCGGACGTGCAGCGCTACCGCGAGGGCCACGCCCGGATGCTCGTCGCCGTCCGGCCCGAGGAGGGCGCCGACCGCATCCCGCCGGCACCGGTCTCGGTCGTCGTCAGCGGGTCACGATCGCCCCGTCAGCGGCTCGCCCGCCTCGAACCGGCTGGTCGTGGCGTCGAGGGTCACGGGGGCCTGTTCATCTCGATCCTCGTCGAGGGCACGCCGGAGGAGGCCTTCGTCGGCGGTGGCGACGCCGCGCTGCTCGGAGCCGAGCGGGTTGCCCACCACCGCTGGCCGGTCACGTCGGTCCGGGACGCGCTCGTGCGCCCGTCGTCGCACGAGCCGTGGGTCGGGATCGACTCGCCGGCCGACCTGCTGACGGCGTCGGCGCTGGGCGTGGGCGGCCGGCTGCCCCGGACCGCCGCCGGGGCGTCGACCCGCGACCCGGGGGCGCGGCGCTACGCCGAGGCGCCCGTCGAGCACGCCGGCTGAGCCGGCCGGCCCGTCGGGGTCGCGCGGCGGCGTAGGGTCCCGCCCGTGGACACCGGTCTGGACGGCAGCGTCGCGGTCGTCACCGGCGCGTCGCGCGGGATCGGGCTCGCCACCGCCACCCGGCTGGCGGCCGAGGGCGCCCGGGTGGTGCTGACCTCCCGCAAGGCCGACGCGCTCGATGCCGCCGTCGCCCACGTGGTCGACGCGGTGCCCGGCGCCGAGGTGACCCGCGTCGTCGCCAACGCCGGTGACCCCGATGCGGCCGCCGTCGTCGTCGCCGCCGCCCTCGACGCGTTCGGGGCCGTCGACGTCGTCGTGAACAACGCGGCGACCAACCCCTACTACGGCCCGGCGCTCGACATCTCGCCCTCGCAGTGGGACAAGACCTTCGACGTCAACCTCCGCGGGGCCCACGCGCTGATCCGGGAGGCGGCACGGGCGGGGATGGCCGACCGGGGCGGGGCGGTGGTCAACGTGGCGTCCGTGGGCGGCTTCATCGCCGAGCCCGGCATCGGCGTCTACAACGTGACCAAGGCGGCCCTGGTGCACCTGACCCGCACGCTCGCGGCGGAGCTGGGCCCGGCGATCCGGGTCAACGCGGTCGCCCCGGGCCTGGTGCGCACCGACATGGCGCGGGCGCTCTGGGAGGAGCACGGCGACGCCATCGCGGCCCGGTTCCCGATGCGACGCCTCGGCGAGCCCGACGACATCGCCGCCGCGGTGTGCTTCCTCGCCGGGTCGGCGGCGTCGTGGATCACCGGTACGACGCTCGTCGTCGACGGGGGTGCCCTGACCCGGGCCTGACGGGGCGTGACGGATGACCGTGACGAGTGACCGCGGGCGACCCCTCCCGCCCGGCGGCGAACTGTGAGACCATGGTCACACCCCGATCAGGAGGTGGACCGAGTGCACGTCGAAGGCCTGCTGCGGAACAAGGGTGCCGAGGTGGTCACGGTCGAGGGATCGACGACGGTCGCCGACGCGCTCCAGACCATGGCGACCCGCCGCGTCGGCGCGCTGGTCGTCAGCGCCGACGGGTCCGCCGTGGACGGCATCGTCTCCGAGCGTGACGTCGTCTGGGGCCTGGCCGACCGAGGGGCCGGGCTGCTCGGCGAGACGGTCGCCACGATCATGACCCGCGACGTCGTCACCTGCGGGATGGCGACCACCGTCGACCAGCTCTCGACGATGATGACCGAGGGCCGCATGCGCCACGTGCCCGTCGTGGTCGACGGCGCCCTCGCCGGCATCGTGAGCATCGGCGACGTCGTCAAGGACCGCCTGCGCGAGCTGGAGGCGGAGACCCAGAGCCTGCACGAGTACATCAGCCACGGCCGGTAGGTCGTCCACCGGTCCGCGCCGTCCGCCCCCGTCGCCGCGCCGCCGACTAGAGGTCGCGTCGCCGGACCTTGCCGAGCGGGGTGCGGGGGAGCGCGTCGACGACTTGCACGGCCCGCGGCGCGCACCAGGCCGGCAGCTCGGCCCGCACCCGGTCCCGCAGGGCGTCGAGGCCCGGCGCGGCGGCCCCGGGTGCCGGGACGACCCACGCCTCGACGCGCTCGCCCCACTCGGCGTCGGGCCGTCCCGCCACCGCGACCTCGGCGACGGCGGGGTCGCGCCGCAGCACCGCCTCGACCGCGTCGGGCCAGACCTTCTCGCCGCCGGTGACGATCACGTCGTCGAGGCGGCCGTGGACGGTGACCGTGCCGTCGGCCGCGACCGACCCGGCATCGCCGGTGGCGTACCAGCCGTCGCGGCCCGGGAGCCGGTCGACCCCGCCGTCGGACCGGCGGTAGCCGCGGGCGACCCCGGGGGTGCGGAGGTGGAGCTCGTCACCGACGACCGTCACCTCCACCCCGGGGAGCGGCCGGCCGCCGTAGACGACGCCCCCTCCGGTCTCCGTCATCCCCCAGGTGCGCACGACGTTGGCGGGCCGATCGGCGACGGGATCGGCGGACCCGCCGAGCACGACCCACCGGAACCCCGCCGCGCCGACCCGGTCGAGCGCGGTCGGCACCAGCGAGACGAGCGACGCTCCACGGTCGCGAGCGTCGGCGACCGCGGCGGCGTCGAAGCGGTCGTGCACCTCCAGGTCGACGCCGTCGACGAGGGCCCGCACCACGACCCCGAGCCCGCCGACGTGGGCGAGCGGGAGGCAGGCGAGCCACCGGTCGCCGGCCCCGACCCCCAGGTGCCGGTGCACCGCGGCGGCCTGGGCGGCGAGGGCGGCGTGGGTGAGCACGACGCCCTTCGGCGGCCCGGTCGTCCCGCTGGTGGGGATCACCAGGGCGTCGCCGTCGTCGACGTCGGGTGCGGCGGCGCCGGTCATCGTCCGGCCGGGGTCGAGCGGATCGAGGACGACCGCCGGCCGCAGCGCGTCGAGCACGGCGGCGCGCGCCGGGGCCGGCAGCCGCGGGTCGATCGGGGCCACGGCGTCGCCCGCGTCCCACGCGGCGCGCAGCGCGTCGACGAAGGCGGTCCCGCCCTGGGCGACGACGGCGACGAGGCGGGCCACGGCGGCGAGCGTACGCGGGTCGGCCCGCGACACCGGGGGCGTGGGGGTACGGTCCGGGTCCCGCCGCCCGACCCCGGAGGACCCCGATGAAGGCCCTGATGCAGGACCACCCCCTGTCGCTCGTCCACTTCTTCGACCGGGCCGAGCGCCTGTTCTTCGACAAGCGGGTCGTGACCGCCACCGCCACCGGTCGCGAGGAGCGCACCTACGGCGAGTGGGCCGCCCGCACCCGCCGCCTCGGCGGCGCCCTCGACGCGCTCGGCATCTCGTCCGACGGCCGCGTCGCCACGTTCGGCTGGAACACGGCGAACCACCTCGAGCTGTACTTCGCCGCCCCGTGCAGCGGCCGGGTGCTGCACACGCTCAACATCCGGCTGTTCCCCGAGCAGCTCACCTACATCGCCAACCACGCCGAGGACGAGGTCCTGTTCGTCGACCGCACCCTGGCGGCCGCCGTGTGGCCGCTGATCCCGACCTTCGAGTCGGTCCGCCACATCGTCGTGCTCGACGACGGCGCCGGGGACGTGCCCGACGCACCGGCCGGCAAGGAGGTGCACGCGTACGAGGACCTCCTCGCCGCCGCCGAGCCGGTCGAGTGGCACGTCGAGGACGAGTGGCAGGCGGCGAGCATGTGCTACACGAGCGGCACCACCGGCAACCCCAAGGGCGTCGTCTACTCCCACCGCTCGACCTACCTCCACACGATGGGGGTGATGGCGGCCGACGCCATCGGGGCCTCGGAGACCGACACGATCCTGCCGGTCGTGCCGATGTTCCACGCCAACGCCTGGGGCCTCGCCCACGTCGGGGTCGCGGTCGGCGCCAACCTCGTCATGCCCGGGCCGAACATGGCGCCCGCCGCCCTCGCCGGGATGATCGAGGACGAGAAGGTCACGATCGCCGCCGGCGTGCCCACGATCTGGATGGGCGTGCTGCCCGAGCTGAAGGGCCGCGACCTGTCCGCCCTGCGCGCCATCCCGTGCGGCGGTTCGGCGGTGCCCAAGGCCCTGTCCGAGGCGTACCGCGAACAGGTCGGCCTGGCGATCTTCCAGGCGTGGGGCATGACCGAGACCAGCCCGGTCGCCACCGCCGGCCACATCAAGTCGACGCTCGCCGCCGGCCGCTCCGAGGACGAGCTGGCCGACCTGCGGGCGACGATCGGCGTGCCGCTCGCGGGCGTCGACATCCGCGTCGTCGACCCCGACACGCTCGCGCCGGTCGCCACCGACGGCCAGGCCCAGGGCGAGATCCAGGCCAAGGGGTCGTGGATCGCGGCGTCGTACTACGACGACCCGCGCTCGCCGGAGAGCTTCACCGCCGACGGCTGGCTCAAGACCGGCGACGTGGCCACCATCGACGAGCACGGCTACATGCGGATCGTCGACCGCACCAAGGACGTGGTGAAGTCCGGCGGCGAGTGGATCTCCACCGTCGAGCTCGAGAACGAGATCATGGCCCACCCCAAGGTCGCGGAGGCCGCCGTCATCGGCGTCCGGCACCCGAAGTGGCAGGAGCGGCCGCTCGCCTGCGTCGTCGTCCGGGAGGGCGAGGAGCTGACCGCCGCCGAGGTCCTCGAGTTCCTCGACGGCAAGGTCGCCAAGTGGTGGATGCCCGACGACGTCGTGTTCGTCGAGGAGATCCCCAAGACCTCGGTCGGCAAGTTCTCCAAGAAGGACCTCCGCACGCAGTTCCAGGACTACGAGCTGCCCACGGCCGGCGACGCCTGACCCGCCCGGGCGCACCGGCCGCCGTCGACCGTCGGGACCCGCCGGGGTCCCCGGGAGGGGTGGCGCGCACGGCCACACTGGGGCCCGGCACGCGCCCGCCCCGCTGACGCGACGCCGACCGCACCGGTCCGGAGCCTCCGCACTTGCTGTTCCCCACCTTCGAGTTCGCCGCCTTCTTCTCGGTGGTGTTCGTCCTCAACTGGCTGCTCCGGCCCCACCCGGTGCCGTGGCGGCTGATGCTGCTGGCGGCGAGCTTCGTCTTCTACGCCGCCTTCGAGCCCGCCTACTGCCTGCTGCTCGCCTTCTCGATCCTCGCCAACCAGGCCTTCGGCGTGGCGATCCACCGGGCGGTCGGCGAGGGCGCGCGCCGTGGCCTGCTCGTCGCGGGCGTCGTGGTCAACCTCGGGCTGCTCGGCTACTTCAAGTACGCCGACTTCTTCGTCGAGTCGGTCACCGACGTGCTGGGCGGGTTCGGCATCGACACCGGGTGGGTGTCGCTCGAGATCGTGCTGCCGGTCGCCATCTCGTTCTTCACGTTCCAGGCGCTCAGCTACGTCATCGACATCTACCGCCGCGACGCCGAGCCGTCGCCGCTGCTCGACTTCGCGGTGTACCTGTCGTTCTTCCCGCACCTGGTCGCCGGGCCGATCGTGCGGGCGCGGGAGCTGCTGCCGCAGATCCGCGAGCGGGCCGACCCCCGGCGGGTCAACTCGGCGTTGGCGTTCCGGCTGATCATGGCGGGGCTGTTCAAGAAGGTCGTGATCTCGAGCTTCGTCGCGGCCGCCATCGTCGACGACGTGTTCGCGGTGCCGGAGCGGTACCGGTCGATCGAGATCCTGTTCGCGATCTACGCCTACGCGATCCAGATCTACGCCGACTTCAGCGGCTACACCGACATCGCCATCGGGTGCGCCCTGCTGCTCGGCCTGCGGTTCCCGCAGAACTTCGACGCCCCGTACGCCGCACTCTCGATCCAGGCGTTCTGGCGCAAGTGGCACATGACCCTGTCGTTCTGGCTGCGCGACTACCTGTACATCCCCCTCGGCGGCAACCAGGGCGGCGAGCGGCGGCGCGACCTCAACCTGTTCCTCACGATGGTCATCGGTGGCCTCTGGCACGGCGCGGCGTGGACGTTCGTCGTGTGGGGTGCGATCCACGGCGTCGCCCTCGTCGCCGAGCGGCGGATCCTCGCCGCCCGTGAGGCCGCCGGGAAGGTGCCGGGGACGTTCTCGCCCGTGATCCGCTGGGCGGTCACGTTCCACGTCGTGTGCCTGGCGTGGGTGTTCTTCCGGGCTGATTCCTTCGGGGCGGCCTTCACGCTGCTGTGGCGCCTGGTCGCCGCCCCCGGCGTCGGCGAGGCGGTCACCCCGATGCTGGTGTTCGTCGTCGTGGCGATGGTCGCGGCCCAGTTCGTGCCCTCGGAGGCCGTCGACCGGGTCCAGGTCGTGTTCTCCCGCAGCGCCCCGATCGTCCAGGCGCTCGCCCTGGCGATCGGCCTCCTCCTCGTCGACGCGCTCGGCCCCGAGGGCGTCGCCCCCTTCATCTACTTCCAGTTCTGAGCAAGGCCGGGGGCGTCCACCTCCCGGGGGTGGGTGCCTGCGAGGCTGGAGGCGTGTCGAGAAGGCCCCCTCCCGTACGTCGCGCGCGCCCGCGCGGCCGGCGGCTCGGGGCGTTGGTCGCCGCGATCGTCCTGATCACCGCCGTCGCGTGCAGCGACGACGACGGCGGCAAACCCGAGGCCGCGGACGGGGCGACCGAACGCCCGACCCGCGGTTCGATCACCGTCGACGCCGAGGAGCGCACCCCCGCCGGTGCCCTGCCCGAGTTGACCGCGGTGCGGCTCGACGAGGTCGGCGGGGCCCGGATCCTCGTCGATTCCACCGGACGCCAGGTGCTGCTGAACGGAGCGTCCTACAACGCCCTCGCCGACCTGCCGACCGCGCACGCGGCCCTCCCACCGAATCGGGCGCCCACCGCGGACGACTGGGACGCCATGGCCGCCCTCGGCTTCGACGTCGTCCGGCTGGAGGTGTCGTGGTCGGCCCTCGAGCCCGAGCGCGGCCGCTACGACGACGCCTACCTGGCGAGCATCCGCGACGCGGTCGACGAGGCCGCGGCCCGGCGGCTGTACGTCGTGGTGGCGATGCACCAGGAGGCGTGGGGCCCCGCGGTGGCCTCCCCGCCGGACACCGTCTGCCCCGAGGGCACCCAGGCCGCGCTCGGCGGGAACGGTGCGCCGGCCTGGGCCACCCTGGTCGAGGTGGCCCCCGTGGCGACCTGTCACCTGCCCGGCGCCCCCGAGACCGCTCCGGCGGTGTCGGCCGCCTTCGCCGCCCTCTACGAGGACCGCGACGGCCTGCGGGGCGCCTACGCCGGGGCCTGGCGTCGGGTCGTCGCCGCCCTCGGCGACCACCCCGCCGTGGCCGGCTACCAGCTCGCCACCGCGCCGGTGCCCGCCGGCCCCGACCCCGCCGCCCGCTACACCGACCTGCTCCGGGCGTCGCTGGGCGAGGTTCGCGCCGCGGAGGCCGAGGTCGGCGCCCCGCGGCGGCCGGTGTTCGTCAGCCCGATGGCGAACCACCCGGCGGCCGGTTCGCTGCCCGAAGCCGCCCTCGCCCTCGACGACCAGCTCGTGCTCGCCCCCGACCTCCCGGCCGCGGGCGCCGGCCGCGACCCGGTCGGGGTGCTGCGGGCCGCGGCGGACGAGGCGCGGTCCCGGGGCTGGGGCCTCTGGGTCGCCGGGTACGACGCGGACCCGACCGACGAGGCCTCGGTCGACGCCCTGGCGGCGGTGAGCTCGGCGATGGACGCCCTCAGCGTCGGAGGGGCGTTCGACGAGTGGCGGCGTTGGTGCGGCGACCCCGAGAGCATCGTCGTGCCGGGCGCCCAGCCCGCCGAGGAACAGCACGAGGCCACCGACGTGCTGTGCCCCGACGACGTGGGGGCGGGGGCCGATCCCCGGCTGGAGGCGATCCTCGCCCGACCCCGGCCCCGGGCGGCGCCGGGTCGGATCACCACCGTGTCGGGTTCCACGGACCGCGTCGCGGTCAGCGGCGCCATCGACGACGACCTCGCGGCGGGCAGCGACGTCGTGCTGTGGGTCCCGGGTTCCGCCCGTCCCCGGCCGGCGGGCGATACCGTCGACGGGGTGGTGCTCACCCGCGTTCCCGGTGGGTGGTACGTGCTGGCCGCGGTGACCGAGTCGCCCTACACGGTGGAGGTGCGATGACGGTCGAGCGCCGCGAGCCGCGGTCGCTGCGGTACCACGACCTCTCGGGGTCCCGCCCGCTGCCGGCCGGTCGGGTGCTGGTCATCGGCATGCTCGCGTTCGCCATGGCGGCGGTGCTGAACGCCGATGGGCTCTACGAGCTGGCCAGCCGGCAGCCGGTCGGTTGGAAGCGCGACGTCGCCCGCACCGCGGTCGCGCCGGCCTGCTTCGTCGGGCGGGTGACGCACCTGAAGGACGTCCGGGGCGCCATCCGCGGCGCCGCCGACAAGTCCGTCACCGACTGCTCCGACGGCGCTCGCAGCGGATCGGACTCCTTCGTCGAACCGGTCACCACCACGACGGTCGGCCCGGGCCAGACCACCGAGCCGCCGGTGGTCGCCCGGGTGCCCAGCACCGAGGAGCCGCTGCGGATGTGGCTCGGCGGCGACTCGATGACGATCGAGCTCGCCAACGCGGTCGAGGCGGCGGTCGTCGACCGTCCCGAGATCTCCCTGACGACGCACGCCCAGGTCAGCTCGGGGCTGTCGCGGCCCGACTACTTCGACTGGCCCGCCCACCTCACCGACGAGGTGCTGCCGGAGCGACCCGAGGTGGTCGTGGTCATGTTCGGGGCCAACGACTCCCAGGGTCTCGACATCGACGGCCGCCCGTACCAGCCGTCGGCTCCCGAGTGGCAGGCGGAGTACCGGCGCCGGGTCGGGGTGGTGATGGACATGCTCCGCGGTGACGGGCGCCTGGTGATCTGGGTGGGTCAGCCGCGGATGCGCGACGCCGGGTTCGACCAGCGGATGGCCGTGCTCGACGGGATCTACTCCGAGGAGGCGGCGAGCCGCCCGTGGGTGCACTTCCTCGACAGCCGGCCCGTGCTCAGCCCCGACGGCGACGCGTACCAGGCGGGCACCGGCGGCACGTCGCTGCGCCAGTCCGACGGCATCCACCTCGACACCGGCGGCGCGGCGCGACTGGCCACCGCCGTGCTCGACGCCGTGCAGGAGCAGTTCGTCGAGCGTCGGCCGGGCTGACGTCGCACCATCGACCTCCGCCGGCCGGTGCGCCGGTAGGGTCCGCGATCGTGGGTGACGTCCCGATCGAGGTGGTGGTGTTCCTGGGGATCCTCGGCCTGGCCGTGGGATCGTTCGTCAACGTGGTGATCGTGCGCGTGCCGTCGGAGGAGTCCCTGCTCCACCCGCCGTCGAAGTGCCCGCTGTGCGAGACGCCGATCAAGCCCCGCGACAACATCCCGGTGCTGTCGTGGCTGCTGCTGCGGGGGAAGTGCCGGGCCTGTGGTGAGCCGATCCCCGCCGGGTACCCGCTCGTCGAGGCGGCGAACTGCGTGCTGTGGGTCGCCGCCGCCCTCCGCTTCGGTGACTCCTGGGCGGTGATCCCGTTCCTGCTGCTCTTCTCGACGCTGCTCGCCCAGTCGGTGATCGACCTGGAGCTGTACCGCCTGCTCGATCGCATCACGTTCCCGGTCCTCGGCGTCTCGGTCGTGCTGATCGCGGTGATCGGGGCGATCGAGGGCGAACCGTCCCGCATCACGATGGCCCTGCTCGGCGCCGTCGGCTACTTCCTGTTCCTGTTCATCCCGGCCATGGTGTACCCGAAGGGCATGGGCCTGGGCGACGTGAAGCTGGCGCTGCTCATGGGCCTCTTCCTCGGCTGGGTGCACCCGGTGCTGTGCCTGTACGCCGTGATCGTGGCGTCGGTGCTCGGCCTGGTCGCCGGGGTGATCCTCTACTTCGCCCGCGGGCGGAAGAGCAGCCAGTTCCCGTTCGGCCCCTGGCTGGCGCTCGGCTGCGTCGTCGTGCTGCTCGCCAGCAACACGATCCTCGACTTCTACGGCCTGCCCACCGCCCCCTTCCTGGCCTGACCCGGATCGGGGTCGGGGGCGGCGGGGATCAGCCTCTACATTCGGACCGTGCTGCGCTTCCTGACCGCCGGCGAGTCCCACGGCCGCGCCCTCGTCGTCATCGTCGAGGGCCTCCCCGCGGGTCTGCCGGTGACGGTGGCGCAGATCCAGGACGAGCTGGCCCGCCGCCGGCTCGGCTACGGCCGGGGCCCGCGGATGCGGTTCGAGGTCGACGAGGTCACGATCGTCTCCGGCGTGCGCCACGGGCGCACGCTCGGCTCGCCGGTCGCCGTCGAGATCGCCAACACCGAGTGGGAGCGCAACCCCGAGAAGTGGCAGACCGAGATGTCGGTCGATGCCTCCGACGGTCCGACCCGGCAGCCCCTCACCCAGCCCCGCCCCGGGCACGCCGACCTGGCCGGCATGCAGAAGTACGACTTCGTCGACGCACGCGACGTCCTCGAACGGGCCTCGGCGCGCGAGACCGCCGCCCGCGTCGTCGCCGGAACCCTCGCCAAGGCCTGGCTCGCCACCCTCGGGGTCGACGTCGTCTCCCACGTCGTCCGCATCGGAGACGCCGCCGCCCCGATCGGCCCGCCCCCGACGATCGACGACCTCGATCGCATCGACGCCGACGAGGTCCGCTGCCTCGACTCCGGGGCGTCGGCGGCGATGATCGTCGCCATCAAGGAGGCGGCCAAGGACGGCGACTCGCTCGGCGGCACCGTCGAGGTCGTCGCCCACGGCGTGCCGGTCGGCCTCGGCAGCCACGTCCACTGGGACCGCAAGCTCGACTCCAAGCTCGCCGCCGCCCTGATGAGCATCCAGGCGGTCAAGGCGGTCGAGATCGGCGACGGGTGGGACGTCGCCGGGCGGCGGGGGAGCGACGCCCACGACCCGATCACCTGGGATGCCGACGCCGGTGACTACCGGCGGGCCAGCCACCGGGCCGGCGGCGTCGAGGGCGGCATGTCCACCGGCGAGCCGGTGATCGCCCGGGTGGCGATGAAGCCGCTCGCCTCGCTCAACCGCCCCGTGCTCGGCACCGTCGACGTCCTCACCAAGGAGGAGACGGTCTCGTTCAAGGAGCGCACCGACGTCACCGCGGTGCCCGCCATGGGCGTCGTCGCCGAGACGATGGTCGCGCTCGTCCTCGCCGACGAGGTCGCCCGCAAGTTCGGTGGCGACACCGTCGCCGAGACCCGCCGGAACCTCGACGCCTACCTCGCCGCCCTGCACGACGGCCCGCTCGGCCCGTCGGGGACCGAGGCTCCGACAGGCGGCGACGCGATCGCGGACGGTGGCTGAGCCGGTGTCGGACGTCCGCCACCCGCCGCCGGTCGCCCTCGTCGGGATGATGGGCTCGGGGAAGTCGACCGTCGGCCGCCGTCTCGCCAAGCGGCTCGGCCGTCCCTTCGTCGACGCCGACGACGAGCTGGTCCGCCGGTCGGGGCTGACGGTCCGCGACTGGTTCGAGCGCGAGGGCGAGGACGGCTTCCGGCGGGCCGAGGCGGACCTCCTGGCCGACCTGCTCGCCGCGCCCGGGCCGTCGGTCGTGGCGACCGGCGGTGGGGTGGTGACCCGGCCGGCCAACCGGGCCGCCCTCGTCGAGCGGGCCACGGTGGTCTGGCTCCGGGCCGGCGCGCCGTACCTGGTCTCCCGCGTCGAGCAGTCGACCGGCCGCCCGTTGATCGACGACGACCCGGCCGCGGTCGTCGGCCGCCTCGTCGAGGAGCGGGCGCCGCTGTACGCCGAGGTCGCCGACCTCGTCGTCGACGTCGAGCCGTTCCACTCCGCCCACGAGAAGCCCAAGCGGGAGCTGGCGGTCAAGCTCGCCGAGCTGGTGCTCGACCACGAGGCCCGCACCGGCGCGGCGACGGGGGGCGTGCGGTGATCGAGCTCGAGGTCCCCCTCGCCGACCGGAGCTACCCGGTGCTCGTCGGGGCCGGGGCGCGGCACCGGCTGCTCGAGGTGCTGCCGGTCGGCGCCCGGCGGGCCGCGGTCATCACCCAGTCCGCCATCGGCTGGGAAGTCGATCCCGGCGTCGAGCACCGCCGCTTCACGATCGGCGACGGCGAGGACGCCAAGCACCTCGGCACCGTCGAGGACCTCTGCCGCGACCTCGCCCAGTGGGGGCTGACCCGCGGCGACGTGATCGTCGCCGTCGGCGGCGGGGTCGTGACCGACGTCGGCGGTTTCGTCGCGGCCGTCTACCACCGGGGCGTGCCGGTGGTGCACGTGCCCACCACGCTCCTCGGTCAGGTCGACGCCGCCATCGGGGGCAAGACCGGCGTGAACCTCCCCGAGGGCAAGAACCTCGTCGGCGCGTTCTGGCAGCCGTCCGCCGTGCTGTGCGACACCGAGACGCTCGGCACGCTTCCTCCCCGCGAGTACCGGTCCGGGCTGGGGGAGATGGCCAAGTACGCGTTCCTCGGGGTCGACGACCTCCCCGACCTGCCGCTGGACGAGGCGGTGGCGGCCTGCGTGCGCCTCAAGGCCGACGTCGTGGCCTCCGACGAGCGCGAGGGCGGCCGCCGGGCGATCCTGAACTACGGCCACACCCTCGCCCACGCCCTCGAGACCGAGGGGGCCTACGGGCTGCGTCACGGCGAGGCCGTGGCGATCGGCCTCGTCTACGCGGCCGAGGTCGCGTGCCGCCTGGGCCGGATCGACGGGGACCGGGTGGCCGAGCACCGCCGGGTCGTCGCCGGCTACGACCTGCCGATGCACGTCCCCGGCGACCTCGACGCCGAGCGGGTGGTCGACCTGTTCTCCCGCGACAAGAAGGCGGTCGCCGGCGTGACGTTCGTGCTCGACGGCCGCCGCGGGGTCGAACCCGTCCCCGTCGACGACCGGGCCCTGCTCCTCGACGCCCTGGAGGCCTGCCGTGGCTGAACCGATCGTGCTCCTGCTGTCGGGCCCGAACCTCAACCTGCTCGGCGAGCGCCAGCCGGAGGTCTACGGCACCGCGACGCTCGACGACCACGTCGCCACCGCCACCACCGAGGCGGCCCGCCACGGCCTCGCCGTCGAGCACCTCCAGTCGAACCACGAGGGCGAGCTGGTCGAGGCCATCCACGGCGCCCGCGGGCGCGTCGCCGCGATCGTGGTCAACGCCGGCGCCCTCACCCACTACGGCTGGTCGCTCCACGACGCCCTCGCCGCCTTCGAGGGTCCGGTGCTGGAGGTCCACCTATCCAACCCCGGTGGCCGCGAGCCGTGGCGCCACACGTCGGTGATCGCGCCGGTGGCCTCGGGCACCATCGCCGGGCTCGGTGGCGACGGCTACCGCCTCGCCCTCGACGCGGTCGCCCGCCTGCTGGGCGCGGACGGGGTGCTGGGATGAGTCCCGATGGCGTGCTCGCACCGATGGCCGTGGCCGACCGGGCGCCCCGGCTGCGCGAGGCGCTGGCCGCCGCCGAGGTCGACGCCCTGCTGGTCACCGACCTCACCAACGTGCGCTACCTGACCGGCTTCACCGGGTCCGCCGGGCGCCTGCTCGTCACCGCGGAGGCCCTCGTCCTCACCACCGACGGCCGCTACGCCGACCAGGCGCCCGCCCAGGCCGCGGCGGCGGGGGTCGACGTCGAGGTCGCGGTCGGGGCCACCCTCGCCGACCAGGACCGCACCCTGGCCGCCGCGGTGCCGTCGGGCGCGCGCCTCGGGCTGGAGGCGGCGTCGGTCACCTGGGCCGACCTGCGTCGCTACGAGCGCGAGCCGTTCGGGTCGGAGTTGGTCCCCACCGAGGGGCTGGTCGAGGCGGCGCGTGCGGTGAAGGACGTCGGCGAGATCGACCGCCTCGCCCGGGCCGCCGCGATCGCGGACGCCGCCCTCACCGAGGTGGCCCCCCGCCTGCTCGACCGACCCACCGAGACCGAGGTCGGTCTCGAGCTCGACTTCACGATGCGCCGCCTGGGCGCCGACGACGTCAGCTTCGAGACGATCGTCGCCTCCGGTCCGAACGGCGCCCTGCCGCACCACCGGCCCGACGACCGCACGATCGTCCCCGGGGACCTGGTCGTGATCGACTTCGGGGCGCTCGTCGAGGGCTACCACTCCGACATGACGCGCACGTTCACGATCGGCGACGTCGACGCGACGCAGCGGCGCATGTACGACGTCGTGCTGGAGGCGCAGGCGGCCGGGGTGGCGGTCGCCGGTCCGGGCGTGGCGACGCGCGACGTGGACGCGGCCTGCCGTGAGGTGATCGCCGCCGCGGGCTGGGAGGACGCCTTCACCCATGGAACCGGCCACGGCGTGGGCCTGGTGATACACGAGGACCCCCGGGTCGGGCGGTCGTCGACCGCTACACTCGCTCCCGGTCACGTCGTCACCGTGGAGCCCGGGGTGTACCTCGTCGACCACGGCGGCGTCCGCATCGAGGACACGATCCTCGTGACCGACGGGGGGTGCCGCCCCCTCACCCTCTTCCCCAAGGATCCCACCCCGGCCGCGCCCGGCTGACGGGCCCGACGACGACCAAGGACCTCCATGGCCATCACCACCAACGACCTCAAGAACGGCATGGTGCTCGACCTCGACGGCAAGCTCGTCCAGGTCGTCGAGTTCCAGCACGTGAAGCCGGGCAAGGGCCCCGCCTTCGTCCGCACCAAGATCCGCAACGTCCGTACCGGAGGGGTGGTCGAGCGGACGTTCCGTGCCGGAGAGAAGGTCGAGCGGGTCACGATCGACAAGCGGGAGATGCAGTACCTCTACCGCGACGGCGACGACTACGTGTTCATGGACAACGCCAGCTACGAGCAGATGAACGTCGGCAGCTCGGCCCTCGCCGACGCGGCGAGCTATCTCGTCGACGGCGCCACCGTCGTGCTCCAGATGCACGGCGACGAGATCGTCGGCACCGACCTGCCCGCCGCCGTCGAGCTGAGCGTCGTCGAGACCGAGCCGGGCATACAGGGCGACCGCGTCTCGGGTGCCACCAAGCCGGCGACGATGGAGACCGGGCTGGTCGTGCAGGTGCCGCTGTTCGTCAACGTGGGCGACGTCTTGAAGATCGACACCCGTTCGGGGGAGTACATCACCCGTGCCTGACCGCCCCGGTGGGGTCGGATCCCGCCGGGAGGCCCGGGAACGGGCCCTCGCCCTGCTCTACGAGGCCGAGGTCAAGGGGCTGGACGGCCCCGCCGTGCTCGCGGCGCAGCCGATCGAGGTCGACGACTACGCCGCCGACCTGGTCGCCGGCGTGGCCGAGCACCTCACCGTGCTCGACGAGCGGATCGGCCGCCACGCCCGCGGCTGGGTCGTCGAGCGGATGCCGGTCGTCGACCGCACGCTGCTGCGCATGGCGGCCTACGAGCTCGGCTGGCGGCCGGACGTGCCGCGCAACGCGGTGATCAACGAGGCGGTCGAGCTGGCCAAGCGGTACTCGACCGACGACTCGGGTCGCTTCGTCAACGGCGTCCTCGCCGCCATCGCCGCCGCCACCTGACCGGGGCGCGCGACCCGGGGGCTACGGCTGTTCGAACGCTTCCACGGTGACCGGGCCGGTGGTGTCGTTGGCGCCCTGGATGCCGATGCGCCAGGTGAGCGTGTCGTCCGGGGAGAAGCGCGCCCCCTCGGCTCCGCCGGGCCCGGTCTCGTCGAAGCGCCGGATCTCGTCGTTGGTGGCGGGATCGCGGATCACGATCACGATGTCGAAGGTCGGGTCGGTGGTGGTGGCGGTGATGCTCACCACCGCGCCGCCGGTGACGGTGAGGTCGACGTAGGGCTCGTCACCGGGCGTGTCGACCGACCCGGCGGTGATCGCCGAGCTGCCGTCGCCCAGGGTGAACACCGCGCCTTCCGACACCGTCAGGGTGAACGATCCGGTGGTGCCGGCGAAGCTGTCGGCGATGCGAACCCGGTAGCGGCCCGCGTCACCCGTGGTGAAGGTCTCGGCGCCGCCCTCGGCGGTGGCCAGCGCCACCGAGTCGCCGTCGGGGTCGATCACCGACCGGTCGATCCCGGCGGGGCCGGAGAAGTCGATCTCGTAGGGGCGGCCGCCCTCCAGCTCGATCGAGTACTCGACGATCTGGCCCGCGGCGGTGATCTCACCCGACACCGTCTCGTCGACCGAGATCGACTCCTCGGTGACGTCGCTGACGGTCACCTCGATGTCGAAGGGCCGCCAGGTCTCGGTGCCGAGGACCAGGCGGTACTCGCCCGACGCGGGAGGATCGACGATCGAGAACGCCGACAGCTCGTCGCCGTTGGGGTCGACCAGGTACCCGTCGAGGAAGTCGTCGACCTCGTCGTCGGTGAGCCGGGCGTCGATCGTGAGCCGCTCCCCGGCCTCGGCCAGGAACGTCAGGACCACGAAGCCGGCGTCGTTCAGCTCGGTCGAGGTCATCTCGCCCGGGGACAGCTCGGCCGCGGGCTCGGCCGCCTCGGGCCGACCGATCATCCGCAGCACCATCTCGGCGCTCACGTTGGGCGCGATGGCCGTGGCGTAGTCGGCGAGGGTGGCGAGCGGGTCGACCCGCCAGCCGTCGCCCTCCTCGACGGTGACCAGGGCGAGCTCCTCGATGCCGAGCGTCCGCCAGCCGTCGGTGAGGCAGAACGCCGGCTCGGCGTCGGCGTCGTCGATGGCGTCGTCGTCGTCGACACCGGTCACGTCGAGGCACTCGCCGTCCCACCGGACGTCGTAGGTCTCCGGGTCGCCGTCGGTCTCGGTGGCGGTGACCGATCCCTCCAGCTCGGTGACGACCACGCGGCGGCCCCCGGCGTCGCGCTCGCTGACGTCGGTTTCGAAGCGGTCGATGTCGGTCTCGGCCTCGTCGAGCCCGTGGCCGACCCACTGCTCGAGGGCCGAGGCGTAGGCGCGGACGGCGCGGCCCACCGGCCCGGACGCGGCGTCGCCGGTCGCGTCGGCGTCGAGCGTGCCCGATGCGGTGAGCAGCGCACGGACCGCGTCGTCCGGCGAGTCGGCGCCCACTCCGGCCTCGGGGGTCGGGAGGTCGGGGGCGTCGAGGCCGAGCACTTCGACCGCGTACTGGGCGGCGGTGTGGAGCGGGCTCACGTACCAGCCACCGTCGCGCTCCACCGCGACCAGGAACGGGGGGATCTCGTCGTCGTCGGAGTCGTCGGGGGTCGCTGCTAGGTCGTCGACGTCGAGGTCGATCGAGTCGGGGCCGTCGCCGTCGGACTCGCGCTCGACGACGTCACGGGTCAGGCCGCCGAAGGCGCCGGGATCGAAGCCGATGGTGCCTCGTCCGCCGATGATCGAGACGCGGGCCGCGCCGTCGCCCAGCTCGTCGACCTCGTAGCGGAGCGAGGTCAGCTCGACGTCGACGCCGCCGAAGGTGTCCTCGGCCGGTGAGAGGTCGAGGTCGGCGGAACGATCGGCGGCCGCCCGGTAGACCTCGCCGAGGGCCTCGGCCTCGTCGGGCTCGATGACGTCGAGCAGGGCGATCGGATCCTCGGCCTCGACCGCCTCGGCGAGCTGTCGCACCGCCGCCTCGGGGCTGGAGGCTCCGCCGCCGTCGCCGCGGACCGCCCGGAACACGGCGAGACCGACCCCGGCGACGGCGAGGGCGCCGACCGCGATCAGGGCGACGGCGATCAGTCCGCGGCGCCGCTTCCGCGGCGGTGCGGCGCCCGGCGCGCCGGGCTGGCTGGTCGCGGGCCAGGCGGTGGGCGGCGGCGCGGTGGGCGGCGGCGCGGTGACGGGGGGTGTGACCCCCGGCGGCGGGTTGCCGACCTGGCGGGGCGGCGCCGGTCCGATCGCCACCGTGGGCGGCTCGGCCGGGGCGGACGCCGGCGGCGGCGTCGGCGGGGTGGGCCGCGACCGGGGGGTGGGCCAGGCGGGGGTCGAGGTGTCGTCGTCGGAGGGGGTCACGGTGTCGCCTCAGCTGTCCACGGTGAAGCGGAAGCTGAAGCTGCCCCCGGTGTTGTCGACGCCCCAGAGCTGGATGCAGCGCCACTGGTCGGTGTTGGCGGTGAAGGTCCAGGTCTCGTCGGCCCCGGGACCGAAGTCGTTGACCCGGGCGTCGAGCGGAGGCTCCTCGTCGCGGCCGAACACGTCGATGCCGATGTCGAGGCCGGTGTCGTTGACCGAGGCGATGAAGCTGATCGTCACGCCCTCGCGGATGAACACGCAGAAGTGGGCCCGGTTGTCGTCGGCGACCGGCGGCTGGAACTGGCTCTGGGTGCGCTCGATGTAGGTCGGATCCTCGGGATCGTCGCCGTAGTAGAAGTAGTACTCGGCGACCCGGACCACCTCGATGGTGAAGGCGCCGGTGGCCCCGCCCATGCCGCCGGTGACCCGGATGCGGTAGTCGCCGCTCTGCTCGGCCACGAATCGGGGCACCTCGTCGAGAGGGTCGACGACCGTGGCGACCGAGGCGCCGTCCGGCGAGAGCACGCCCGAGGTGAGGTCGGTGCCGTCGTCGTCGGGGGTCAGGTACACCAGGTAGTGCTGACCCGCCTCGCCGGCGAACTCGTAGTCGATCGCGTCGCCCGCCTCGGCGAGCTCCCCCGCGATCTCGTCGTCCTCGGCGAGCTCGACCGCGACGACCTCGACCTCCTTGACCCGCACGGTGATGTCGCCCTCGACCTCCTCGTCGGCGACCAGGAGCACCCGGTACTCGCCGGAGGTGGCGGCGTCGACGACCTCGGCCGGGACGATCGGGTCGCCCTCGGGCGGGAGCGCGACCGACGTGAGCGTGCCCTCCTCACCCTCGGGCAGCGACGCCGAGACGGTGTAGCTGGTGTCCGCCTCGCCCTCGAACGTGGCGATGGCCATGGCGGCGTCGCCGAGGGGCAGCTCGGTGGCCTCGCCGAGCTCGGCGGGCTCGGCCTCCTCCGCGATCACGTCCTCGGCGTCGTCGATCGCGTCGGCGAGCAGCTCCGGGTCGCCCTCGCGGATCGCGCCGGCGAGGGCGAGGCGGTCCTGCTGCGCCTCGGCGAGGTCCTCCGCGTGGTCGGGCAGCGCGTCGCCGGGCTCGGGGTCGCCGCGGAGGAGCCCGAGGCCGACGACGGCGAGGGCCGCGACCACCAGGAGCGCGACGACGCCGAGGATCAGGAACGGCAGCTTGCTCCGACGGCGGGGCGCGGCGGCCGGCGGCTGGGCCCCCGGGACGCCGGGTCCGCCGGGCCCGCCGGGTCCGCCGGGCCCGCCGTAGCCCCCGTAGGCGGGTGGCGCGGGAGTCCCGGCCGCCGGGTACGGCGAGGTCGGTGGGACCGGGGGCGGGGCGTTCGGCGGTCCCGCGGGAGGCGGTGGGTACCCGCCCGGCGGCGTCGATCCGGGCGGCGGCGGTGGGTAGCTCATGGTGCGGTCACCTGGTCGATCGGGGGGAGCGGGGTGGGGGAGGGCGTCCGGGCCGTCCGTCGTCTGTCGCGGGCGCCGAGACCGAGTCCGAGGATGCCCAATATCGCGCCGGTTGTCGCCAGGGCGGTGCCCCCTCCCACCTCGGTGCCCTCGATCCGTACGAGCGCGAGGGCGGCCAGGGCGGTGCCGGCTCCGGCGAGGAGCACCCCGGCGAGCGCCGCGGTGGCGCCCGCCCGGCCCCCGAGACCCGCCGCGACCAGGAGGAGCGCACCCCCGAGGGGCACGGCGTAGACGACGAGGCCGGCGGGCCGCGGGACGAAGGCGTCGACCCGACCCGAGAGCACCAGGTCGGCCACCCGGCGGAGCGCGATGGCGGAACCGGCGCCGCGGCGGCTCCACGGCAGGAACGTGGCCACGAGCAGGAGGATCCCGCCGAGGGCGAGCGCGACGGACGCCCCGTCGATCCCCGCTCCGAGCCTCCGGTCGGTCACGGCCCGAAGGCTACCGACCCGCGCGGTAGGGGTCCTGCGGCGACGGCCTCCGGGAGGCCGGTCGGCCGCGCCCGGGCCGTCGATCCGGTAGAAACGCCGGCCATGGTCGTCCGCCGCATCCTGTCCGCCGTGCTCGCCGTGGGTCTCGTCGCCGCCTGCTCCTCGGGTGACGACGCCGGCTCGGAGGACGCCGGCGGCGAACCGTCTACCACCTCCACCTCCACCGCTCCGCCGGAGCCCGCGCCCGCCGTGGCGTCGGAGTTCGTCGAGAACGAGTGCTGGTGGGACCTCCCCGACACCCACCCCGACGAGGTCACGATCACCTGCGGCACGGTCGAGGTGCCGTCGGACCCGACCGATCCGGACTCCGAGCCGTTCACCCTCGCGGTGGCGCGCGCCCACCACGCCGACTCCGACCCCGACGCGGCGCCGATCCTGCTCCTCCACGGTGGTCCGGGCGGGAGTGCGCTCGGCGGCGCCCTCAACGTCGGCGACGGGAGCCTCGTCGCCGACCGCGACCTGATCACGTTCGACCAGCGGGGCTCGGGCCGGTCGCTCCCGTCGCTGAACTGCCCCGAGAAGGAGGAGGCGATCCTGGACGCGCTCGGCACCGCCGATCCCTGGGAGGACGAGTACGCCGCCAACCGCACGGCGGTCGAGGCCTGCTACGAGCGCCTGACCGTCGACGAGGGCATCGACCTCGACCTGTTCGACACGCCGACCTCCGTGCAGGACATGGAGGTGCTGCGGGAGACCTTCGGCGTCGAGCAGTGGAACCTGTGGGGCGGCTCCTACGGCACCCGGCTCGGCCTCGACTACGCCCGCACCCATCCCGACCGGGTCCGCAGCCTGCTGATCGACTCGGTCTACCCGCCGCAGGTCAACGGTCTGGAGCGCGAGCTCCAGCGGGTCCCGACCGCCCTCCAGCGCCTCTTCGACGCCTGCGCGGAGGACGAGGCCTGCGCCGGGCTGGGCGACCTCGGCGAGCAGTTCGACCAGGCGGTGGCCGCCCTCGACGCCGAGCCCGAGGCGGTCACCACGACGGTCCGGGTGGGGGGCGAGGACGTCGAGCGCGACTTCGTCGTCGTCGGATCCGACATCGGGGCGGGCATGTTCGCGGCGATGTACCAGACCGACCTCATCCCGGCGATCCCGACGATCATCGCCGACCTCGCCGCCGGGGGCCGGGCGATCATCCCGCTCTACGTCCAGACCGGCGTGCCGCAGCTCGTCGACCTCTCCGAGGGCGCGTACATCTCGATCGAGTGCGCCGACTCCGGCACCGCCATCGACGACGACGAGCGCGAGGAACTGGTCGCCGACCGCAGCGGCGACACCCTGGTCGCCCTCACCACCGCGATGACGTTCTGCGACGTGTGGCCGGTCGAGCCGGTCGACCCCTCGTTCTCCGAGGTCGCCGTGCCCGACGTCCCGACGCTCGTGTACGGAGGCACGCTCGACCCGATCACCCCGTACACCGACTCCGCCGAGCAGGCGGAGGCGATGCCCGACGCGGTGTACGTCGAGGTCCCCCGCGGCGGCCACGGCGTCGCCGCGTTCGACGACTGCACCCGCGCCGTGCGGGCCGCGTTCTGGGACGACCCGGCGACGCCGCTCGACCCGTGCACGGCCTCGATCGAGCCGGTGCCCTTCGCCGTCGAGGCGGGGTGACCGGGGCGGGCGGGTGGAGCTGACGCTTCCCTCGCTCGTCGTGCCTGCCGCCGGGCTCACGCTGCGGCCGTGGCGGCCGGACGACGCGCCCGCCCTGGTCGCGGCCTGGGGCGACCCCGACATCGCCGCCGAGACCGTCGTACCGAAGGTCGCGGACCGCGACGAGGCGGTCCGCTGGATCGCGGCGGCTCCCACCCGGGCCGCCGCCGGGGTCGCCGTCGACGTGGCGGTCGAGCGCGACGGCGCCGTCGTGGGCGAGGTGGGCCTGGCCCGCCTCACCCTCCGGGTCGCGGACGGCGCCGGGCGACGCGTCGAGTGGGAGATCGGCTGGTGGCTGCTCCCCCCGGCGCGCGGGGCGGGGGTCGCGACCGCGGCCGCGGACCGCCTCGCCGGGTGGGCGGTCGCCCAGCCGGGCATCGAGCGCGTCGTCGCCCGCATCCGCTCGGGCCACGGGGCGTCGGAGGCGGTCGCGCGCCGGATCGGTCTCCGCCGCGTCGGCGCCGCGGGCCCGGACCGTGACCTCTGGGTCGGGCCCCCGTCGGGGTGTTCCGGCGCGGGGTAGGGTCGGGGCCGTCCGTGAAGCGGGTCCGGTGAGGCCCGCACGGAGGAAGCAGCGAGTGGCAGACAGAGAGCGACGCATCTCGCCGCCGTACGGCGGTGTGTTCGTGCCCCGGACGCGGGTCCTCGACCGCGACGACGTGGCCCGGGCCATCTGGCGGATGGCCCACGAGGTGATCGAGCGGAACCACGGCCTCGACGGCGTGGTCCTGGTCGGCCTCCAGACCGGCGGTGGTTGGATCGCCGAGCGCCTGGCCGAGGCCCTCGACTCGATCGAGCACGTCCGGCCCGCGGTCGGCCTCCTCGACGTGGCGTTCTACCGCGACGACATCGGGCTGCGGCCGGTGCTGCCCGAGGCGGTCACCGAGCTGCCCTCCGACATCGACGGCGCCCAGGTGGTGCTCGTCGACGACGTCCTCTTCACCGGCCGCACGATCCGCGCCGCCCTCGACGCCCTCCACGACTACGGCCGGCCCCGCAGCGTGCAGCTCGCGGTCATGGTCGACCGGGGCCACCGGGAGCTGCCGATCCGCCCCGACTACGTCGGCAAGAACCTGCCGACCCGCCGCGACGAGGTGGTCGACGTCCACCCCGAAGGCGTCGACCTGGGGGAGATGGTCCGGTGAGGCACCTGCTCTCCTCGGCCGACCTCGACCGCGACGACGTCGAGGCGCTGCTCGACCTCACCGACAGCTTCGTCGAGGTCAGCAACCGGGCGATCCCCAAGGTCCCCGCGCTCCGGGGTCGCACCGTCGCCACCATGTTCTTCGAGGACTCCACCCGCACCCGGCTGTCGTTCGAGACGGCCGCCAAGCGCCTGTCCGCCGACACGATGAGCTTCAGCGCCTCGTCGTCGTCGGTGAACAAGGGGGAATCGCTCCGCGACACGGCTCTCACGCTCGAGGCGATGGGCGTCGACGCCGTCGTCGTGCGCCACCGGTCGTCCGGCGCGCCGCACCGGGTGGCGTCGTGGGTCGACGTCCGCGTCGTCAACGGCGGTGACGGCTGGCACGACCATCCGACCCAGGGGCTCCTCGACGCCTACACGCTGCGCGGCCGCCTCGGTCCGCTCGACGGACGGCGGGTGGCGATCGTCGGCGATGTCAAGCACTCCCGGGTCGCCCGGGCCGACGTGGCGATCCTGACGACGCTCGGGGCGGAGGTCACCCTCGTCGCCCCGCCGACGCTGCTCCCGCCGTCGATCGAGGGCTGGCCCGCCACCGCGGTCCACGATCTCGACGCCGTGCTGCCCGAGGTCGACGCGGTCGTCCTCCTCCGCATGCAGCGCGAGCGCATGACCGAGGCGCTGGTGCCGTCGCTTCGCGAGTACACCGCCCGCTGGGGCCTCACCGTCGATCGGGCCCGCCGCCTTCGCGACGATGTCGTGTTCATGCACCCCGGGCCGATGAACCGCGGCGTCGAGATCGCCCCCGAGGTGGCCGACGACCCGCGGGCGGTCATCGTCGACCAGGTGCGCAACGGCGTCGCCGTGCGGATGGCGGTGCTGTTCCGCCTCCTCGCCGGCGAGGGCCCCGAGCCGGTCGCCGACGTCGTCTCCGACGGTGCGGACGACCGGTCCGTCGCCGCCGACCTGAGCGAGCAGCCGGTCGGGGCCGGCGACGGAGGTGCGACGTGAGCCAGGCGAGCCGGGGGAGTGGGCCGTCGATCGTGATTCGCGGCGGCCGCGTCGTCGACGCGTCGGGCGAGCGCCGCGCCGACGTGGCGGTGGTCGAAGGCCGCGTGGCGGCGGTCGAGGCTGACCTCGACGTGCCGTCCGGTGCCCGGGTGCTCGACGCGGGTGGCTGCGTCGTCGCCCCCGGGTTCGTCGACCTCCACGCCCACCTGCGCCAGCCGGGCCGGGAGGAGGCCGAGACCGTCGAGTCCGGCAGCCGCTGCGCCGCGCTCGGCGGTTTCACCGCGGTCGTCGCCATGCCCAACACCACCCCGGCGATCGACAGCGCGTCGGTCGTGCGGGAGGTGATCGAGCTGGGTCGCACCGCGCTGTGCGAGGTCCACCCGTCGGGCGCGATCACGGTCGACCGGGCCGGGGAGCGGCTCGCCCCGATGGGCGAGATGGCCGACCTCGGCGTGCGGATCTTCACCGACGACGGCACCGGGGTGCAGGACGACGGGCTGATGCGACGGGCGATGGAGTACGCCGTCGGCCTTCCGTACGACGTCGTGCTCGCCCAGCACTGCGAGAACGACCGGCTCTGCGCCGGCGGCCACATGCACGAGGGCGAGTGGTCGTCGCGGCTCGGCATAGCCGGTCAGCCGGCCGAGGCCGAGGAGGCGATGGTCGCGCGCGACATCGCCCTCGCCCGCCTCACCGGGGCCCGGATCCACATGCAGCACATGTCGACGGCCGGGTCGGTCGCCCTGATCGCGGCGGCCCGGGCCGAGGGTCTGGCGATCAGCGCCGAGGCGACGCCGCACCACCTGCTGCTCACCCACGCGGAGTGCGCCTCGTTCGATCCGACCTTCAAGGTCAACCCGCCGCTGCGCACCGACGCCGACGTCGAGGCGGTCCGGCGCGGCGTGCTCGACGGCACCCTCGACGTGATCGCGACCGACCACGCGCCCCACCCGCCGGAGGCGAAGGACGAACCGTTCGACCTCGCCCCGCCGGGGATGCTCGGGCTGGAGTTCGCCCTCGGTGTCGCCCTGTCGGTGCTGGACCTGCCGCTGCCGGAGCTGGTGCGGCGGCTGTCGACCCGCCCGGCCGAGATCGCCGGCCTCACCGATTCGCAGGGCGGGCCGGTCGAGCCCGGTCGCCCGGCGAACCTCTGCGTGTTCGACCCGACCGCGACCTGGACGGTCGAGCCCGGCATGACCGCCAGCCGCAGCCGCAACATCCCCTACGTCGGCCGCACCCTCTCCGGCCGGGTCCGCCACACCCTCCGCGCCGGCGAACCCGTCGTCCTCGACGGCACCCCCCAGCGGTAACACCTGGGGTCGGAGGAAAACCGTTACCCGGGGCGGCGGGGACGGGGTTTGAGCGGTTCTTGAGCGTGTCGGTGGACGCTCCTCCTGGCATCGACCACGAGGAAGGAACCCATCATGCCGATCAAGAAGCACCCCGTCCGCACCCTCATCTTCATGGCGATCTCCCTGGTCGTCGGGCTCATCGGCGTCTTTCGACCCACCGGTCCCGACCTGTCGTCGGGCGACTGCATCGCCGGAGGCAACCAGGTGAAGGAGGTCGACTGCTCGTCGCCCTCGGCCCGCTA